>JANOUM010000496.1:0-3039 GCA_031416855.1 Rhodoferax sp.
CAGGCGATCTCGCCGCGGTTGGCAATCAGGATTTTCGTGAACATGTGTGGGTGCCTACAAAGGAATGTTGCCGTGTTTGCGCCACGGGTTCTCGACCTTCTTGTCGCGCAGCATCATCAGGCTGCGGCAGATGCGCTTGCGCGTCTCGTGCGGCAGGATCACGTCGTCGATGAAGCCGCGCGCGCCAGCCACGAACGGATTCGCAAAACGCGCCTTGTATTCGGCCTCCCGAGCCGCCAGTTTCGCCGGGTCGCCCTTGTCCTCGCGAAAGATGATCTCCACCGCTCCCTTGGCACCCATCACGGCGATCTCCGCATGGGGCCAGGCGAAGTTGACGTCGCCGCGCAGGTGCTTGGACGACATCACGTCGTAGGCGCCGCCATAGGCCTTGCGGGTGATCACCGTGATCTTGGGCACAGTGCATTCGGCGTAGGCATACAACAACTTGGCGCCGTGCTTGATGATGCCGCCATATTCCTGGCTGGTTCCGGGCATGAAGCCCGGTACATCGACGAAGGTCACCACCGGGATGTTGAAGGCGTCGCAAAACCGCACGAAACGCGCCGCCTTGATGGACGACTTGATATCCAGGCAGCCGGCCAGCACCAGCGGCTGGTTGGCCACGATGCCCACCGTCTGCCCGTCCATGCGCGCAAAGCCGGTGAGGATGTTCCTGGCGAAGTCCGGCTGGAGTTCGAAGAAGTCGCCGTCGTCGACCGACTTGACGATTAGCTCTTTCATGTCGTAGGGCTTGTTGGGGTTGCCGGGCACCAGCGTGTCCAGGCTCATCTCCATGCGTCCCACCGGGTCGCCGCTGGGGCGCACCGGGGCCTTTTCGCGGTTGTTCAGCGGCAGGTAGTTGTACAGGCGGCGCAGCATCAGCAGCGCCTCGACGTCGTTCTCGCAGGCCAAGTCGGCCACGCCGCTCTTGGTGGTGTGGGTCAGCGCTCCACCGAGTTCCTCCGCCGTTACCTCTTCATGCGTCACAGTTTTCACCACCTCGGGGCCGGTCACGAACATGTAGGAGCTGTCCTTGACCATGAAGATGAAGTCGGTCATCGCCGGCGAGTACACCGCGCCGCCGGCGCAGGGGCCCATGACCATGCTGATCTGCGGCACGACGCCGCTGGCCATCACATTGCGCTGGAATACATCGGCGTACCCGCCCAGGGAGGCCACGCCCTCCTGGATGCGCGCACCACCCGAGTCGTTGATGCCGATCACCGGCGCGCCGACCTTCATCGCCTGGTCCATCACCTTGCAGATCTTCTCGGCATGGGCCTCGGACAAGGCCCCGCCAAACACCGTGAAATCCTGGCTGAACACGAATACCAGGCGGCCGTTGATCATGCCGTAACCGGTCACCACGCCGTCGCCGGGGATCTTCTGGTCCTGCATGCCGAAATCCACACAGCGGTGCTCGACGAACATGTCCCATTCCTCGAAGGAACCCTCATCGAGCAGCAGTTCCAGCCGCTCGCGCGCGGTCAGCTTGTGTTTGCGGTGCTGCGCGTCGATGCGTTTCTGGCCGCCGCCCATACGCGCCTGCTGGCGCTTGGCTTCGAGTTGTTCTAGTATTTCGTGCATCAAGGGTCTCCGGTTGTGGCGCCTGGCGCCTGCGATGAATGGTGGCGGTACAGGGCGGCACCGACCGCCTGCAAACTGACAAAGTCCTTGCCCCAGACATTGCGCTTGGTCGGCAGCCAGCGCAGCCAGCCCAGGCGCCGGGCCGCATGGCGCAATACGGTGCGCACGGGGGCCGACTCGCGGCCCAATACGTCGCGCAAGGCGGCATCGACCTGCGCCGCTTCGGCACCCAGGTTGAAAAGCGTGGACTGCAGGTAGATCAGCCAATCGCGCGCCTGGGCCTCGACCAGCGTCATGACCTCCAGCGGGTCGTCTTCGAAATCGATCAGCCCGTGGAAGCGGTCGGACACGATGATGTTGCGCGCGAAACACTGGCTCAGGTACTGCCCCTGGGCATGGACCCGCAACAGTTGTTCCATTGCCGCGACCCACAGACCCCAGGCCCGCACACCCTGCTCGCGCAGCGTCAACGCCATGTCACGCTCACCCAGGTAGCTCATGACGAAATAGTCTGGCGCGACATGCAGCACCTGCGGCACTGGCAGACCGGAGCCGCGCAGCGCCCGCAGCCGCATGATCTCGATCGCCTGCGACTGCGACTCGCCGTGAACCGGCACCGCCTTGAGGTAGGAGACACCCGCCAGCCAGGCCAGCGTATTCAGCAAGCGGTGCGGCCACGGGCTGCGCGCCTCGCGCTGGCCCTTGACCAGCACTTTGCCTTCAGGCAGCACAAATACTTCGACGCGTTTCGCGCGCCAGGCCGGTGAGGCTTCGATGCGGGCGATCGACGCTGCCGACATCATGGCCGGCCTTCCGGGCGCGCAAATAGCGCCAGCAAGTCGCACGCCGCCACCGACGCCACCAGCGACCCCTGCGCCACGCGCTCGGACACCGCCGCCATGTGCGCACGCACCTGCGGGTCTTCCCGGAAGGCCTGGCGCAGACCGCTTTCGATGCGTTCCCACATCCACGACAAGGACTGCTTGCGCCTGCGGGCATGCAGCGCGCCAGAACCTTCCTGCAAGGCCCGAAAACGGCAGACCATGGTCCACAACGCATCCACACCCTGCGCGCGCAGCGCGCTGAGCGCCATCACCTGCGGATGCCAGACCGATGCGTCGTGCAGCGCATTGGCCGGATTGCCATGCTGGCCCAGCAGGCGCAACGAGGAACTGATCTGGGCCAGTGCCCGCGTGGTCGCGGACGCATCGATATCGGCCTTGTTGATGACCACCAGATCGGCGATTTCCATGACACCTTTCTTGATCGCCTGCAACTCGTCGCCTGCGTTGGGCAACTGCATCAGCACGAACATGTCGGTCATGCCGGCGACGGCGATCTCGCTCTGGCCCACACCCACGGTCTCGACGATCACGACGTCGTAACCGGCAGCCTCGCACACCAGCATGGCTTCGCGTGTCTTGCCGGCCACGCCCCCAAGCGTGCCGCCCG
>JANOUM010000497.1:0-17787 GCA_031416855.1 Rhodoferax sp.
GTCGCCGTGCATAATGAACTCAGTAAAAGATTGGGGTTTGATTATGCTTGACAGGGACGGCTTCAGGCCTAACGTCGGCATCATCCTGCTCAACCAGAAGAATCAGGTGTTCTGGGGCAAACGCATACGTACCCATTCGTGGCAGTTTCCACAGGGTGGCATTGACCGGGGGGAGACACCCGAGCAGGCCATGTACCGCGAACTGCACGAGGAGGTTGGGCTACAGCCCGAACACGTGAGCGTGGTTGCCCGCACCCGGGACTGGTTGCGTTACGAGGTGCCTGACCGTTACATCCGGCGCGATGCGCGCGGCCATTACAAGGGCCAAAAGCAAATCTGGTATTTGTTGCAGTTGACCGGTCACGACTGGGATCTGAACCTGCGCGCCACCGATCACCCGGAGTTCGACGCCTGGCGCTGGAATGACTACTGGGTGCCATTGGACATGGTGGTCGAATTCAAGCGGGGCGTGTACGAGATGGCGCTCACCGAACTGGCGCGTTTCCTGCCGCGCTATGAGGTGCGCAACCGCTACCTGCGACATGGCAGCCGGGGCCGCGACGTCGATCATCAGTCCGGCATGCCTACAGGGCTGAGTGCGGGGTTCGAGTTGCCCCCTGGAGCCAGCTTCGAGCCCGATCCTCAAACCAACGTGGCGCAAACCTGTGGCGGCGATCCCCATGCGCGCTGAGCGCTGGCTGGTCGGCGCATGCGTGCTGCTTTCCTGTGGCGCATCGGCGCAACTCCGCGATGCCGATCCGGACTGGAAGGAGTATGAAATTCCGGCGCCGCCCGCGTTTCGGGCTGATCGCGCGATTGCGCTCGAGATGCCGCGGCACATCTCGGTGCGGGTCGGCGTCGACCCCCAAACCGTGCGTATCACCGGCGACGGGATCGTCCGTTATGTGGTGGTCGCCACGTCCTCTGGCGACAGCATCAATGCTAGCTACGAAGGCATCCGGTGCCTGACTGCCGAAGTCAAGGTTTACTCCCGATTCAGTTCGAATGGCACATGGCACCCCGTCGCCGAACCGCAGTGGAAGCCGCTGAATGGCAACCAGCCGTCACCGCATGCGCTGGCGTTCGCCCGCCAGGGGGCCTGCGACGGACGTGCAGCCACGGGGGGTACTGTCGCCGAGATCGTCAGCCGGCTGAAGGCACCTCCCCGGGATCAGCTCAGGAACTGATCAAAAGTCGACAGTGTGGTCAACGGGTGATGACGAGGTTGTCACGGTGCAGCATCTCGGGTTCGGCCGCGTAGCCGAGCAATCGCTCGAACTCACTTGATGGCTTGCGACAGATCAGGCGTGCCTCGAAACTCGAATAGTTCGCCAGCCCGCGCGCGATTTCGGTGCCACCGTCTTCGCGCACCGCGATCACATCGCCGCGCGAAAACTCCCCCTCGACACCGGTCATGCCAATCGGTAACAGGCTCTTGCCCTCGTCGCGCAACTTGCCCGCCGCCCCCGCGTCAACCGTGACCGCTCCGCGCAACTGCAGGTGGTCCGCAATCCATTGCTTGCGGGCCTGGGTCTTCAGCGTCTGTGCAACCAGCAGGGTTCCGATGGCTTCGCCTTTGCACAGGCGGCGCAGCACATCGGGCTCCCGGCCCCAGGCAATCGCCGTCGATGCGCCAGACCCCGCAGCGCGGCGCGCCGCCAGAATCTTGGTGAGCATGCCACCGCGTCCCAGGCTCGACCCGGCGCCACCAGCCATCAGCTCGAGCTCCGGATCACCCGCCTTCGCGTGGTGGACGAATTCGGCATCGGGATCCTTGCGAGGGTCGGCTGTATAGAGACCTTTCTGGTCGGTCAGGATGATCAGCACATCGGCCTCCACCAGGTTGGCCACCAGGGCGCCCAGGGTGTCGTTGTCACCAAACTTGATTTCGTCGTTGACAACCGTGTCGTTCTCGTTGATCACGGGCACCACGCCGTGCTTGAGCAGCGTCAGCAGGGTGGAACGGGCGTTCAGATAACGCTCCCGGTCGGCCAGATCGGCGTGCGTCAAGAGCACCTGCGCACTACCCAGACCGTGTTCGCGCAGTTTCGATTCGTACATCTGCGCGAGCCCCATCTGACCGACCGCCGCGGCCGCCTGCAGCTCGTGGATCTGATGCGGCCGCGTCGACCAGCCCAGCCGTTTCATGCCCTCGGCGATGGCGCCACTCGACACCATGATCACCTCGCGGCCGTCCCGGACCAGGATCGCCAGCTGGCGGCTCCATTCGCCGATCGCACGTTCGTCGAGTCCACGGCCCTCGTCCGTCACCAGGCTCGAACCCACCTTCACCACGATGCGCCGCGCCTTGCGAACGACGTCGGAACCAGTTGCTTTGGACATCGCCACCGAACCAGTCATCAAATACAAGCCGAACGACCGCTCCGAAGGCGCTCAGGCAGCGCCTGGCGCATCAGGCGCAAACCGCAGATCCACCGGTGCTGGCGGTTGCTCCAGCACCTGCTGTGCCTGCACATGCTTGTACACCGCCTTGACCAGCGCGTCACAACCCTGGTGGTTCAAGGCCGATATCTCGAACACCGGTCCCTTGAACCGCAATCGGCGTACGACATCCTTGACCCGCGCGGCACGTTCCTCGATCGGGACCATGTCCAACTTGTTGAGCACCAGCCAGCGCGGCTTGCGGTACAGCGCCTGGTCGTACTTCTTGAGTTCGTTGACGATGGCCCTGGCCTGCACTACCACGTCGACAGAATCGTCGAACGGCGCCATATCGACCACATGGAGCAGCAGTCTGGTGCGTTGCAGGTGACGCAGGAACAAGTGGCCCAGGCCGGCCCCGTCGGACGCGCCTTCGATCAAGCCCGGCAGGTCCGCCACCACGAAGCTTTGTTCCGGGCCGACCCGAACCACCCCCAGATTCGGATGCAGGGTGGTAAACGGGTAGTCCGCGATGCGGGGTCGCGCATTCGATATCGCTGTGATCAAGGTCGACTTGCCGGCGTTGGGCATGCCCAGCAAACCGACGTCCGCAAGAACCTTGAGCTCCAGCTTCAGGCTCTTTTTTTCTCCGGGCCAGCCCGGGGTCTTCTGCCGCGGCGCCCGGTTGATCGCGCTCTTGAAGCGCATATTGCCGAAACCGCCGTCACCCCCCTTCGCGATTGTGATCACTTCACCCGGCGTCAGGAGTTCGTACAAAAATTCCCCGCTCTCGGCATCGGTGATGATGGTGCCGACCGGCACCTTCAACGTGATGTCGTCACCGGCAGCGCCAAACATGTCCGACCCCATGCCGTGTTGTCCCCGCTTCGCATCGTGGCGCCGCGAATACCGATAGTCCACCAGGGTGTTGAGGTTAGGGTCGGCCACAGCAAACACATGGCCCCCGCGCCCGCCATCACCGCCGTTCGGCCCGCCGAATTCCTTGTACTTTTCATGCCGAAAAGACACACAGCCCGCCCCACCATCTCCGGCGGAGATGTCTATAAAGGCCTCATCTACAAATTTCATGGGGTTATGACCGCGGCTGGATTGACCGAACGGTGGCCGAATGACCCATGCACAGCCGCGACGCGTGCACTGAGACAATTCCCGCCAATAGCGACCAAGTACGTTATAAACGAAAAACCCCGCGCAAGGCGCAGGGTTCGTTCCGGGGGCCGTCGACGGAAATCAGGCCGACGTGACGCTCACAGTGTGCTTGTTCAGGGCGCCCTTGATCGCAAACGACACCTTTCCGTCTGCCAGGGCAAACAGCGTGTGGTCCTTGCCGATGCCCACATTGGTACCGGGATGGAACTTCGTGCCACGTTGGCGAACAATGATCGCGCCCGCACCGATGCACTCGCCACCGTACGCCTTTACGCCCAGCATCTTGGGCTTCGAGTCGCGCCCGTTTCGCGTAGAGCCGCCGCCTTTTTTCTGTGCCATGGGTTTCTCCAATCAGTCGGGACCACGCTGAACGCGGCCCCTGTTTGCCTTCAGCCTGCAATCGCTCCGATTTGCAGTTCGGTGAACTGCTGGCGATGCCCCTGTCGCTTTTGATAATGCTTGCGCCGGCGCATCTTGAAGATGCCTACCTTGTCGTGCTTGCCATGCGCCAGCACTGTGGCTGTGACAGTTGCGCCTGAAACCAGGGGACTTCCAACCCGGATATCTGCGCCGTTGCCGACAGCAAGCACTTGGTCGATGACGATCTCCTGGCCTACATCCGCAGCAATCTGTTCTACTTTAATTCTTTCGCCAGCAGCAACACGATATTGTTTGCCACCGGTTTTTATGACCGCGTACATATGAACCTCTTCAATTGAACTGCGCGAGCGAAACCTGGCACAGCCCGCGAGTGTAGCACGGCGTTTGCGACGTGGGCTGACACAACAGCAATCGATGACGATCGGCTTGCCCGGGGCCGGATGCCGGCACGATTGGGGCGAATCGATGGCTTCCTATAATGGGTGAATCCACTGACGACCAGCCCTTGCAAACCCAATCACCACCGTCCGCCGCGTCGCCATTGTCCCTGATCGCGAACGAGATGCGCGAAGTGGACGCGGTCATTGCCCGGCGTCTCGCGTCGGGAGTTCCGTTGGTGGGGAACGTGTCCCGCTACATCATCGCCGCCGGCGGCAAGCGCCTGCGACCAGCCTTGCTGCTGCTCACCTGTGGTGCGCTCGGCTACCGCGGTGACCAGCGGTTCAACCTCGCTGCCGTGGTCGAATTCATACACACGGCGACGCTGCTGCACGACGATGTGGTGGACGACTCGGTCATGCGTCGCGGAAACGCCACAGCGAACGAAACCTTCGGTAATCCGGCCAGTGTTCTGGTAGGTGATTTCCTGTACTCACGCGCATTCCAGATGATGGTGGAAGCTCAGAACATGCGGGTCATGGAAGTGCTGGCCGATGCCACCAACGTCATCGCCGAGGGCGAGGTTCTGCAATTGATGAACATGCACAATGCGGCCCTCGACGAGGCCGGGTACCTGCATGTGATCCGGTCCAAGACGGCCAAGCTTTTCGAGGCCAGTTCACGGGTTGGAGCCATCCTTGCAAACGCCCCGCAGGAAATGGAAGATGCCAGCGCACAATATGGGCAGGCGCTCGGGACCGCATTCCAGGTGATTGACGACGTGCTCGACTATGCGGGCGATGCGACGCTCATGGGCAAGAGCCTGGGCGACGACCTGCGCGAGGGCAAAGCGACCTTGCCGTTGATTTCCGCCATGCAGCGCGGTAGTGCGAGCCAGAAATCCGTTATCCAGACGGCCATCGAAACCGGCGCGGTCGACATGCTCGACGAGGTCATCGCGATCGTCAAGGCGACCGGTGCGCTGGACTTCTCGCGGCGCGCAGCTGCACAGGAAGCACAGCGCGCGGTGGCTGCGGCGAGCCGCCTTCCGCAGGGGCCGCACGCAAGCGGTTTGATACAATTGGCAGAGCAGCTTCTGGGACGCAACAACTGATGCCAGCATCGTTGTCCGGGCCCGCAGCGGGGTGTAGCTTAGCCTGGTAGAGCGCTACGTTCGGGACGTAGAGGCCGGAGGTTCGAATCCTCTCACCCCGACCACGCGATCTGTTGTCAAAGCACCTCCCAACAGCAGGCTTCAGCCGCCTTTCGATTTACATCGACTGGCCAATCGGAGATGATTAGGCGAATATCTCCCGCCATAGTACATTTTCAGCTCATGTCCGCAGTCGAAACAGCCAACCGGGAATCCATTAGCGTCGCCTTGCCCGGCCTGGGCCGTGCGCTCATCCTGGCCGGAAAGCTCGGCCAAAAGTCGGCCGAGGACATCTACCGCAAGGCGTCTTCCGCCCGCACTAGTTTCATTGCCGAACTCACCGGTTCCGGCGCGGTGTCCGCGTTTGACCTGGCGCACACGATGTCCTTGGCATTCGCGGCCCCGCTGGTCGATCTCGATGCCATTGACGCAGCGCGCCTGCCCAAGGGTTTACTCGACGGCAAGATCTGCCAGGCCTATCGGGTCGTGGTCCTGAGCAAGCGCAACAATCGCCTGACCGTCGCGACAGCCGATCCCTCCGACCAGGAGGCTGTCGAGAAAATCAAGTTTGCAACGCAGCTGGGGGTGGACTGGGTCATTGCAGAATATGACAAGCTGCTCAAGCTGGTCGACTCCAATACGGCCACCGCAGCCGAGACGATGGAAGAAATCATCGGCGGTGAGTTCGAGTTTGACGAAACCGCCGCCGATGGCGTAGGTGAAAGCGATCAGGCCACGGTCTCCGAGGTCGAAGACGCACCGGTCGTCAAGTTCCTGCACAAGATGCTGCTGGACGCATTCACCATGCGGGCGTCCGATCTCCATTTCGAACCGTACGAACACACCTACCGGGTCCGCTTCCGCATCGACGGCGAGTTGCGCGAGATCGCCGCCCCGCCGATCGCGATCAAGGACAAGCTTGCCTCGCGCATCAAGGTGATATCCAAGATGGATATCTCCGAAAAGCGTGTGCCGCAGGATGGCAAGATGAAGCTGAAGATCGGCCCCAACCGGGTGATCGACTTTCGCGTCAGCTCGCTGCCAACGCTGTTTGGCGAGAAAATCGTGATCCGCATCCTGGACCCGAGCAGTGCCAAGCTCGGGGTCGATGCGCTGGGATACGAACCCGAGGAAAAAAAGCGCCTGCTCGACGCGATTGGCCGCCCCTACGGCATGATCCTGGTCACCGGCCCCACCGGTTCCGGCAAGACGGTGTCGCTGTACACCTGCCTGAACCTGCTCAACAAGCCCGGCGTCAACATCGCCACAGCTGAAGACCCATCGGAAATCAACCTGCCGGGGGTCAACCAGGTGAATGTCAATGACAAGGCCGGCCTGA
The DNA here is from genome assembly GCA_031416855.1 of Rhodoferax sp. Classification (GTDB taxonomy): domain Bacteria; phylum Pseudomonadota; class Gammaproteobacteria; order Burkholderiales; family Burkholderiaceae_C; genus CAISIP01. The sequence goes on from JANOUM010000497.1 coordinate 6,804, forward strand.
CGTTCGCCGCTGCGCTGAAGTCCTTCCTGCGCCAGGATCCGGACATCATCATGGTGGGCGAGATTCGCGACCTGGAAACCGCCGACATCGCGATCAAGGCCGCACAGACCGGCCACCTCGTGTTGTCCACGCTGCACACCAACGATGCACCGACCACGCTCACACGCATGCGCAACATGGGCATCGCGCCTTTCAATATCGCATCCAGTGTGATCCTGATCACCGCGCAGCGCCTGGCGCGGCGCCTGTGCACCAATTGCAAGGTCACGGTCAACATCCCTGAAAAGGCGCTGCTCGATGCCGGCTTCAAGACAGCGGAAATCGACGGTTCGTGGACCAGCTACCGTCCGGTGGGTTGCTCGTCGTGCAACGGCGGCTACAAGGGCCGGGTGGGCATTTACCAGGTGATGCCAATCTCCGAAGAGATCCAGCGCATTATCCTGCGCGACGGCAGTGCCTTGGACATCGCCAAACAGGCCGCGCTCGAGGGCGTCGAGTCGCTGCGCCGATCCGGATTGCGCAAGGTCAAGATTGGCCTGACTTCACTGGAAGAAGTCCTGGCCGTCACCAACGAATAAGAAAAAGGGATCCAGAGGACCTTATGGCTACTGCGAAACCAAAAGTCAGCAATGAATCGGTCTATGAATGGGAAGGCAAGGACCGCAATGGCAAGCAGGTACGTGGCGAAACCAGGGCCGCCGGCGAAAACCAGGTGCTGGCATCATTGCGGCGCCAGGGAGTCACCCCGGGCAAGATAAAGAAGCGCCGGATGCGCGCGGGCGGAAGGATCAAGCCCAAGGATCTCGCCATCTTCACCCGCCAGCTCGCGACCATGATGAAGGCCGGCGTCCCGCTGCTGCAGGCCTTCGACATCGTCGGGCGCGGCAACCCCAACCCGCGCGTCACCAAGCTGCTCAACGACATCCGCACGGACGTTGAAACCGGCACCTCCCTGAGTGTCGCGTTTCGCAAGTTTCCGCTCTACTTCGACAACCTGTACTGCAACCTGGTCGAGGCCGGTGAATCGGCCGGTATCCTGGATCAGCTGCTGGACCGCCTGGCCGTGTACATGGAGAAGACCGAGGCCATCAAGTCGAAAATCAAATCGGCCCTGATGTACCCCATCACGGTGCTGGTCGTCGCTTTCGTTGTCGTCGCCGTCATCATGATCTTCGTGATTCCGGCATTCAAGGAGGTGTTCGCCAATTTCGGTGGTGAACTACCGGTTCCGACCCAGATCGTGATCGCCATGAGCGAGTTCTTCGTCAAGTACTGGTACCTGATCTTCGGCGGCCTGGGTGGTGGGGTGTACTTCTTCATGGAAGCCTGGAGACGCAACGAAAAAGTGCAGAACGTCATGGACCGGATCATGCTGAAGCTGCCGATCTTTGGGGTCCTGGTCGAAAAATCCTGCATTGCGCGCTGGACGCGTACCCTGTCGACCATGTTCGCCGCCGGTGTCCCCCTCGTGGAGGCGCTCGATTCGGTGGGTGGCGCAGCCGGCAACTCCGTATTCGAGCGCGCCACGGTCAAGATCCAGCATGAAGTCTCCACCGGCACCGCGCTGACGGTCGCCATGACCAACGTCAACCTGTTCCCCTCGATGGTGTTGCAGATGTGCTCGATCGGCGAGGAGTCCGGTTCCATCGACCACATGCTGGGCAAGGCGGCCGATTTCTTCGAAGCCGAAGTGGACGACATGGTCGCCGGTATCTCGAGCCTGATGGAGCCGATCATCATCGTCATCCTGGGAACCGTGATCGGTGGCATCGTGGTTGCCATGTACCTCCCGATCTTCAAGCTCGGGGCCGTCGTTTGATGCTGGGCTCACCAGCCGCAGACGCGGCTGCGTTTGCGGTGCTGGGACTGCTGATCGGCAGTTTTCTCAATGTCGTGATCTACCGGTTTCCGAAAATGCTAGAAGCCGAGTGGGCGGCGAACTGTTCCGATCTGGCAGGCCGCGACGCCCCGGCGCAAGCGGCCTTCAACCTCCTGCGGCCACCATCGACTTGCCCTAGCTGCAAACACCAGATCCGCTGGTTCGAGAACATTCCAGTGCTCAGCTACCTGGTATTGCGGGGTCGATGCGCCAACTGCGGCACATCGATCGGAATCCGTTACCCGGCGGTCGAGGTGGTGACAGCGTGCTTCTTTGCCCTGGCCGCAATGCACCACGGGCTGACACCGGCCGGTCTGGCGTGGGCCACATTTGCCAGCCTGTTGATTGCCCAGTTCTTCATCGATTTCGACACACAGCTTCTGCCGGACGACCTGAACTACCTGATCCTGTGGGGCGGCCTGTTGGCGTCCTTGCTGCAGGTCACGCGGGTACCCATCAGCTCCGCGGTATGGGGTGCGGTGTTCGGCTACATGACCCTCTGGACAATCTTCCAAGTGCACCATCTGTTGACCGGCAAACAGGGCATGGGGCATGGCGACTTCAAGCTGCTGGCCGGGCTCGGCGCCTGGTTCGGCGCCGACTACCTGATCGCACTGGTGCTGCTGTCCTCGGTGGACGGTTCGGTCATTGGTGGCACCCTGCTGGTGGTCGGCCGGATCTCCAACCGCGACATTCCCATTCCGTTCGGACCGTTTCTGGCCGGGGCTGGCCTGCTGACTATGGCACTGGGGCCTGGCCGCCTGGAAAACCTGGTGCCGGTTGCCTTTCCGTTTGCTGCGCTCGCGCGATGACTGCATGGTCCGCGTCGGCCTGACCGGGGGTATCGGCAGCGGCAAGACCACCGCTGCCGATCTGTTGGCACGACGCGGCGCCACCGTGATCGACGCCGACGTGATCTCCCGGGCGGTGACGGCATCGGGCGGCAGCGCCATCGGCCTGCTGCGCGAGGAATTTGGCGCTGGGTTCATCACCACCGATGGTGCCCTGGACCGCGACCGCATGCGCCAGGCCACTTACACCGATACACAGGTCCGTAAACGGCTGGAAGCCATCGTCCATCCGCTGGTCGGTGCCGAATCGGCACGGCAGGAGGCTGCCGCTCTCGCGCAGGGCGCAACCTGTATCGTGTTCGACGTCCCGCTGCTGGTGGAGTCACGCCGCTGGCGCCAGCGCGTGGATCTGGTGCTGGTGATTGACTGCCAGCCCGACGTCCAATGCGCCCGCGTCGTACGCCGCAACGGGCTGGACCGCGCTACGGTGGAACGCATCATCGCGACCCAGGCGCCGCGTGGCGAGCGGCTGCGCGCAGCGGACATCGTGGTGTCGAATTCCGGTGACTCGCAAGCGCAGTTTGCGGCCGAGGTCCACCAGGCCGCAGAGCGCTTCGGGCTATGATCGGCCGTCCGGAGATACCCGTGTGATCCTGTACGAATATCCTTTCAACGAGCGCATCAGGACCTACCTGCGCCTGGAGCACCTGTTCCGGCGGCTCGTTGACCTGGTGGCGCGGGAAACGGCACTGGACCACCACTATGCGCTGTCGACCATTTTCGAGGTGATGGACGTGGGGGCCCGTGCCGATCTCAAGTCGGACCTCCTCAAGGACCTCGAAAAGCAGCGCCAGATCCTTAATGGATTTCGTGGCAACCCGGCCATCTCGGAACGTGCGCTCGACAGCACTGTTGCGCAGGTGGACAACTGCTTCGCGGGCCTTGCCAGCGTGCCGGGAAAGGCCGGCAACTCCCTGACGGAGAACGATTGGCTGATGAGCATCCGCAGCCGCGTCGGCATCCCGGGCGGCACCTGCGAGTTCGACCTGCCGGCCTATTACGCCTGGCAACACCACTCCGGCGAAACGCGCCGGGCCGACCTGCAGCGCTGGTGCCTGACACTCGCGCCGATGGCAGACTCGGTGGCATTGCTGCTCAAGATGTTGCGCGAAACCGGGGCGCCGCAGAAGGTCATGGCCAGCGGCGGCCAGATGCAGCAAAATCTGCCGCAGGGCAAGACGTTTCAGTTGCTGCGCCTGCGGGTCGACCAGTCGTTGGGCCTGATCCCGGAGATCAGTGGCAACCGCCTGATGGTGTCGATCCGTTTCATGCGCCATGGTGATGACGACCGTCTGCACCCGGCCAACGACGATTGCGCATTCGAGTTGACCCTGTGCGCCTGAGCAAACCCGGTGTGCCGCGTCGTTCAAGGCATCTCCGTGGCTGAGCCGCAGTCCGCCCCCCGGCGGCGCGTCGTCAGCTGTCCCGGCTGCAAAGGCGACAGCGTGTACGACAGCTCCAACCCGTTCCGTCCTTTTTGCAGCGAGCGCTGCAAGAACAACGATTTCGGTGCCTGGGCGGACGAGGGCTTCCGCGTCATGGCCGACCCGGAACCGGATGAGCCGCTGCCCGGCAGCATGCCGCTGCAATGAGCCATGGTGATGTTTGCGCGGCACCGGGCAGCGCAACCGACGGGATCGAAGCCGGCTGCAAGGCAGCAGGCCTTGGGCCGCCGCCGGGTCAGTGAGTCGCGCCGACGAACCCGCGCTCAGCGGCGAGCATGGCAAGCACCGGCACCGCGCCAGGCAGCACCGGTGCCACCTGCACCGGAAGTTGCTGCCATGCGTACTGCTGGCGCTCGTGCATCGTCAGGTCGCCAGCCCAGTCAAAAACCTTGCAGAAGTGCAGGCGCACCAGCGCATGGGGATAGTCCACCAGCTCGGTCTGCCAGAGCGCGGCTGTCTGCAGTTCGATGCCCAACTCCTCGCGCAGTTCCCGGCGCAAGGCGTCCGGAACCGACTCACCGGCTTCCAGTTTGCCACCCGGGAACTCCCAATAAGTGGCGTAGACCTTGCCAGCCGGCCGCGACGTCATCAGGAAGCTCCCATCGCCGCGGATCAGGATACCCACGGCGACCTCCACCACCGGCCGGTCGGAGCCGCCATCGCGCGGGCGGTGCGGGTCTGCAACCAGCGGCTGCGCGTCATCGGGCAGCCGACGGGCGGTCACGCCGGTTCGCCCCGTCTGCCGCTGTAGTCGCGTGCGAACTGGTAGGCGACCCGCCCGCTGCGCGAGGCACGCTCCAGCGCCCATATCAGCGCGTGGGGCCGCGCGGCCGGCACATCGGCGACAGGTACGCCGAACGAGACCAGCCACTGCGCCACGATCGTCAGGTACTCGTCCTGCGTGAAAGGATAGAAACTCACCCACAGACCGAAGCGCTCGGAGAGCGATATTTTTTCCTCGACCACCTCGCCCGGATGCACTTCACCATCCTCGGTGTGCGTGTAGGTCAGGTTCTCCTTCATGTACTCCGGCAACAGGTGGCGCCGGTTGCTGGTCGCATACACCAGCACGTTCGGCGTGGTCTCCGCCACCGACCCGTCGAGGATCGACTTGAGCGCCTTGTAACCAGGCTCCCCGTCCTCGAAGCTCAGGTCATCGCAGTACACGATGAATTTTTCTGGCCGCTCCGACACCACGTCGACGATGTCGGGCAGGTCGACCAGATCCGCCTTGTCGACCTCGATCAGGCGCAAACCGCGGGCCGCGTACTCATGCAGGCAGGCCTTGATCAGGGACGACTTGCCAGTGCCCCTGGCACCCGTGAGCAGCACGTTGTTGGCGGTCTTGCCCTCGACAAACTGCAAGGTGTTGCGCTGGATTTTCTCCTTCTGCGGGTCGATCTCCTGCAGGTCGCCGAGGCGAACCATGCCCACATGGCGTACCGGCTCCAAGGTGCCATGCCCGGTGCTGCGTTTGCGGTAGCGGTAGGCGATCGCCGCGTTCCAGTCAGGCACCGACAGCGGTTGCGGCAGCACGGCCTCGATGCGGCCGATCAGTTGTTCCGCCCGCACCAGCAGATGTTCAAACTTGTCATTCATGCCAGGGAATCCATCACCCAATGCCGGGCTTCAGCTAACAGACATCAAGACCGGTAATCGGCGCTGATGGAGACGTAGTCGTGGCTCAGGTCGCAGGTCCACATGGTGGCGCATTGATTCCCGCGCCCCAGGCCCACCTTGACCGTGATCTCGCTTTGCTTCATCACACGCTGGCCATCGGACTCACGGTACGCAGGGTGCCGCCCACCCCGGGTGGCCACATGCACGTCGTCCAAAAACAGTTCAATCAGTTCCTGATCCAGGTCGTCGATACCCGCATAACCGACCGCCGCCAGGATGCGGCCCAGATTCGGGTCGCTGGCGAAAAAGGCCGTCTTGACCAGCGGCGAATGCGCGATGGCGCTGGCCACCAGGCGGCATTCGTCGACGGTCTTGCCGCCCTCGATGCACACCGTGATGAATTTGGTCGCCCCCTCGCCGTCGCGCACGATGGCATGGGCCAGGCTGCGCGCCACGCCCAGCATCGCGGCCTGGAGCGCCTGGCCGTCGGCGCTGTCGAGCGCGCGCACGGGCGCGTTGCCGGCTTTGTTGCTGGCGATCACCACCAGCGAGTCGTTGGTCGATGTGTCGCCGTCCACGGTGACACAGTTGAAGGAGCGATCGGCTAGTTCGCGGCTGAGTTGCTGCATCACCGACTGGTCCACGCAGGCATCGGTGGCCAGGAACCCCAGCATGGTCGCCATGTTGGGTCGGATCATGCCGGCGCCCTTGCTGATGCCGGTGACCGTGATCCAGGCCCCGCCCACCAGGGCCCTGGCGCTGAAGGCCTTGGGCACGGTGTCGGTGGTCATGATGCCCAGCGCGGCGTTGAACCAGTTGTCTTCGCGCGCATCGTCGATGGCGGCGTCGAGGCCCGCCTCGATGCGATCCACCGGCAGCGGCTCCATGATCACGCCGGTCGAAAACGGCCACACCTCCTGCGCCAGAAGGCCGGATTTTGCTGCCATCGCCGCACACGTGCTGCGGGCACGAGCCAGCCCGTCGGCGCCGGTGCCGGCATTGGCGTTGCCGGTGTTGATGACCAGGGCCCGCACCGCGCTGCCCGATGCCAGGTGCTCCCGGCACACCTGCACCGGTGCGGCGCAGAAACGGTTGCGGGTAAACACCGCGGACACCGAGGCACCGGCATCGATCAGCAGCACCGTCAGGTCCTTGCGGCTGGCCTTGCGGATCCCGGCTTCGGTAACGCCGAGCCGCACACCGGCCACGGGATGCAGTTCAGATGCGACAGGGGTGGGCAGGTTGACAGGCATGGTGGCAGATCCTCAAACCAGCTTTCCGTGGCATTGCTTGTATTTCTTGCCGCTGCCGCAGGGGCAGGGTTCATTTCGGCCCACGCGCGGCACCTGGCCGGCCGCCATCCCTGCCGCGGTCGCAGTGGCGCGCCGCGCGACCGTGGCGGCATCGACCGTGGATTCGATCTCGCCGGTTTCGGTCGGCGCGGTGTAGGTGACGTTGGTGATGGCCTCGGCGCGGCTTTCCATGTCCTGCGCCGCCTGCTCCAGTTGCTCGCCGGACTGTATGCGCACCGTCATCAGTGTCTTGGTCACTTCGTTCTTGACCGAGTCCAGCAGTTGCCCGAACAGCTCGAAGGCTTCGCGCTTGTATTCCTGCTTGGGCTGCTTCTGCGCATAACCGCGCAGGTGAATGCCCTGGCGCAGGTAGTCCAGCGCGCTGAGGTGTTCGCGCCAGTGGGTGTCGATGCTCTGCAGCAGCACCATGCGCTCGAATTGCGTGAAGTTCTCGCCACCGACCTGGTCCGCCTTGGCCGTGAACGCGTCGTTGGCGGCCGCCTGCACCTTTTCCAGGATGTCGTCGTCGGTGATCGCAGACGCCGCTTGCACCATCGATTTCAGGTCGATCGCGACCTGCCAGTCCTGCAACAGGGCCGCTTCGAGACCGGACAAATCCCACTGGTCTTCGACCGACTCGACTGGCACGAACTGGCGCACCAGGTCATTGACACTGCCCTCGCGCAAACCGGCTATCTGCGCCGACAGATCGGTCGCGTCCAGGATGCTGTTGCGCTGCTGGTAGATCACCTTGCGCTGGTCGTTGGACACATCGTCGTACTCCAGCAGTTGTTTGCGCATGTCGAAGTTGCGCGCCTCCACCTTGCGCTGCGCGCTCTCGATGCTGCGCGTGACGATGCCGGCCTCGATCGCCTCTCCGTCGGGCATCTTGAGCCGGTCCATGATGGCCTTTACACGGTCGCCGGCGAAGATCCGCATCAGGGAATCGTCCAGGCTCAGGTAGAAGCGCGAGGAACCGGGATCGCCCTGACGGCCCGAGCGACCGCGCAGCTGGTTGTCGATCCGGCGCGACTCGTGGCGCTCGGTGGCGATGATGCGCAGCCCGCCCACCGCCGTCACGGCCTCGTGGTCACGCGTCCACTGGGCGCGCATGTCGGCGATCTGGGCCGCCTTGACGCCCGCGTCGACCTGTTCGTCGGCCTCGATCGCCTGCACCAGCTTCTCGATGTTGCCGCCCAGCACAATGTCGGTGCCACGACCGGCCATGTTGGTGGCAATCGTGATCATCTTCGGCCGGCCGGCCTGGGCCACGATCTCGGCCTCGCGTGCATGCTGCTTGGCATTGAGCACCTGGTGCGGGAGCTTTTCCTGTTCGAGCAGGTTCGCGATGATCTCGGAGTTCTCGATCGAGGTGGTCCCCACCAGCACCGGTTGGCCACGCTCGTGGCACTCCCGGATGTCCTGGATCGCAGCTTCGTATTTCTCGCGCGTGGTCTTGTAGACGCGGTCGAGCTGGTCGTCGCGCTTGCTCGGGCGGTTGTGCGGCATCACCACCGTCTCCAGGCCGTAGATCTCCTGAAACTCGTAGGCCTCGGTGTCGGCCGTGCCCGTCATGCCGGCCAGTTTTCCGTACAGGCGGAAGTAGTTCTGGAACGTGATCGACGCCATGGTCTGGTTTTCCGGCTGAATCGCCACGCCCTCCTTGGCCTCGACCGCCTGGTGCAGCCCATCGCTCCAGCGCCGCCCGGTCATCAGGCGCCCGGTGAATTCGTCGACGATCACGATCTCGCTCGCCTGCACCACATAGTGCTGATCGCGGTGGTACAGGTGGTTGGCCCGCAATGCCGCATACAGGTGGTGCATGAAAGTGATGTTGGACGGGTCGTAGAGCGATGCACCTTCGGGGATCAGGCCCAGGTCGGCCATGATGCGCTCGGCGGTTTCATGGCCCTGCTCGGTCAGGAACACCTGGTGGCTCTTCTCGTCGACCGTGAAATCGCCCGGCTTGGTCACACCTTCGCCGGTACGGGGGTCGGCCTCGCCTTCCTGGCGCGTCAGCCGGGGCACCATCTTGTTGATGGCCACATACAGGCTGGTATGGTCTTCGGCCTGGCCGCTGATGATCAGCGGCGTGCGGGCCTCATCGATCAGGATCGAATCCACCTCGTCCACGATGGCGTAGTTCAGGCCACGCTGCACGCGGTCGGCCACCTCGTAGACCATGTTGTCGCGCAGGTAGTCGAAGCCGTATTCGTTGTTGGTGCCGTAGGTGATATCGGAACGGTAGGCGGCCTGCTTCTCCTCGCGCGGCATCTGGGGCAGGTTGATACCCACACTCAGCCCGAGGAAGTTGTAGAGCTTGCCCATCCACTGCGCATCGCGACTGGCCAGGTAGTCGTTCACCGTGACCACATGCACCCCCTTGCCGGTGAGTGCGTTGAGGTACACCGGGAGGGTGGCGGTCAGGGTCTTGCCCTCACCGGTGCCCATTTCCGAAATCTTGCCGAAATGCAGGGACATGCCGCCCAGCAACTGGACATCGAAGTGGCGCATCTTCATGACGCGCTTGGAGCCTTCGCGCACCACGGCGAACGCCTCCACCAGCAGGTCGTCGAGGCTTTCGCCACCGGCCACGCGGGCCTTGAAAGCCTCGGTCTTGGCGCGCAGACCGTCGTCGGTCAACTGCTCCAGTTCGACCTCCAGCGCATTGATCCTCACAATGCTGCTGCGGTACTGCTTGAGCAGGCGGTCGTTGCGACTGCCGAAAATCTTGGTCAGGAAATTGGTGGCCATGAATGCACGACTGCCGGTCACCCGCAGGGGTCGACTGAACAGCGCAATCCTCTTTTCTAACTGGTTGAAACGGGAGCTGCCCCGGCGAAACACAACCTCGCGGGACGCGGGCGCAGGGGAAACGTAAGCCCGGGATTTTACCTGCGTGCCGGGCGCCGCCCCGGGGGCTCCCTGGCGAGGCTGGCACGGCCCGCCAGGGGTGTGGTCTTGGCTACCTGCTGCGCGGCCACCTGGCTGCCCGCATCGAGAAACTTCTGCGGGTCCTGCGGAATACCCTGCACCAGCACCTCGAAGTGCAGGTGGGCCCCGGTGGAGCGTCCGGTGGATCCGACCTCGGCGACCTTCTGACCACGCTTGACCAGATCGCCCTGGCGCACAAACACCACGGAGGCATGGGCATAACGGGTGACCAGGTCGTTGCCGTGGTCGATCTCCACGATGTTGCCGTACTCCGGATGGTGTTGCTGGGTGACCACCACGCCCCCGGCCGCCGCCAGGATCGGTGTGCCCCGGTCGGCCTGGAAATCCAGCCCGGTGTGCAGCGCCGAATGCCCGGTGATCGGGTCCAAGCGCCAGCCGAACTCCGACCCCAGATTGCCCAGGACCACCGGCTTCTGGGTCGGGATCATCATGTTGCGCATCTTCTGGTCGAACAGCCGCGTCTCCAACACGGTCATCAGGTCCGTCCGCTGGTCCGTCAGGCGCCCGAGGTCCGCCAAAGTGCGCTGCAGTTCGTCCGTGGACAGCGGCCGACCCGTCACCAGCGCCCCGCCCTGTCCGGGCTTGGCCTTGATCTCCGCCGGATTCACGCCGGCCAGCCCGGCCACCCGCTCACCGAGCGACTCCAGTTGCGTCAGCTTGGCCTGCATCTCGCCGACCTTGCGTGCGAGGGCGTCGAGGTTGTCGCGCAGGAAGCGGTCGCGCTGGGCGAACTCGTCCTGCACCACCAGCCGCACCAGCGCACCGACGATCGGCCAGCCCTCGCGCGCACCCTTCAGGAACACCCAATGGTAAAGCGCGGCCGCGACCAGCATCAGCACGAGCGACAGCGACAGCCCGGACAACACCAGCCGCGTGCCGCTTAAATGGATGGCCCTGCTCCTGGCCAGCAATGCGTCCGTGATAATCAAGTGCACTCTTGCA
>JANOUM010000498.1:0-1913 GCA_031416855.1 Rhodoferax sp.
GTGCGGGCGGCTTCGACAATGACAACTTCACGCATCAGAAGGGCCTCACTCCGGAGTTGGGTATTTTTGCGCCTTGTTCATCGTACGCGTAGATGCCGCGGCCGGTCTTGCGGCCATGGCGTCCGGACTTGACGAGCTTGATGATCAGCGGGCAGGGACGAAACTTCTCGCCCAGCGTCTGGTGCAGGTACTGCAGCACGGCGAGGCGGGTGTCCCAGCCGGTCAGGTCGCCGAGTTCCAGCGGGCCCATCGGGTGGTTGAATGCCATGCGCAGCGAGGTGTCGATGTCCTCTGCGCTGGCCACACCCTCGGCCAGCATGTACATCGCCTCGTTGCCCAGCAGCGCCGAGATGCGGCTGGTGGTAAAACCGGGTGCCTCATTGACCTCGATCGAGGTCTTGCCAATGGCCGCAGACCAGGCCCTTACCTTGGTGACGGTGTCGGGTGATGTCTCCAGGCCGCGCACGATCTCGACCAGTTTCATCTTGTGCACCGGGTTGAAGAAGTGCATGCCGATCACACGTTGCGGCCGCCTGACAACGGACGCGATCTCGGTGATGCTCAAGGCGGAGGTGTTGGTGGCAATCACTGCGTCGGCGCCGAACAGGGCCTCGGCCTCGCGCACGATAGCCTGTTTGATATCCAGTTTTTCGGTGACGGTCTCGACTACCAGCGCCGCAGCGCGCGGGGCCAGGGCCAGCGCGTCCACGCATTGCAGCCGTGCCAGGGCTGCCGCGGCGTCGGCCGCGCTGCACTTGCCCAGCCGCACGCCATCAGACAGGATCTTCCCGATCGCGTCGCGCGAGCGGGCGAGCGCTGGAGCCTGGGTGTCGGCGAGGGTGACGTTGTGCCCGCCGGCCAGGAAGGCGTGGGCGATGCCGGTGCCCATCAGCCCGGCGCCCACCACCACAATCGTGTCGCTGGATGTCATATCTGGTTCCCCCTTTGGTGATGGCACGACTCGATCCCGTCGTTGGACCTGGCGTTGGCGGCGATCAAACTGTTGCACGCTGGCCGGCGTACCGCGTGCGATCCCAGGTCTGCGGCCCGACGCCGCGCTCGCGCAGTTCTTTCTTGCGCACCTTTTCGGTGGGTGTGCGTGGCAGTTCGGCGAGCGTGTCGAAATAGCGCGGAACCATGAAGGCTGGCATGCGGCTGTCGCACCAGGTGGCGATGTCTGCGTAGTCCGGCGTGTGGCCGGCGCGCGGTACGAGGAATGCCATCACCTCGTCTTCGCCTGCCGGTTCGTCGGCGGCCACACCGACCACTGCGCAGTCGGCCACGCCGGCGTGGCTGCGCAGCACCGCTTCGACCTCGAAGGACGAGATGTTCTCGCCGCGCCGGCGCAGTGCGTCCTTTACCCGGTCGACAAAGTAGTACCAGCCTTGCGCGTCGCGTTTGAGCGCATCACCAGTGTGGAACCACAGGTCGCGACGCGATTCGATGGTCTTCTCGGGCATGCCGAGGTATTCGGTCGAGATGATGCCAGGCTGCTTGTGGCGCACCAGCAATTCACCGGCCTGGCCTTCGGGCACCGCGTCGCCGGTATCGGGGTCGGCCAGCTTGATTTCGAAGAACTGGTCCACCAGCACGCCGCTCGCACCTGGCGGCCGCGGCGCGCCGGGCGGCGTCATGAAGACGTTGGAGATCTCGGTTTGCCCGAATCCGTCGACGAACTCGCGCACACCGAAACGCTCGGAGAACGGCCCCGCCAGGTCGGTGGCCAGCGGCGCCGCGTAGATGCAGCGCACCCGGTGCGCCCGGTCGGCTGGCGAGGGCGGTTGTGCACAAATGAAGGCCAGTGTGGCCCCCAGCAGGTTGGTTACGGTGGCGCCGCTGCGTTGCGCGCGGCCGGCCCAGTCGGATGCGCTGAAGCGCGGGTACAACACACAATGGGCACCGGCAATCAGGCA
>JANOUM010000499.1:0-3964 GCA_031416855.1 Rhodoferax sp.
GGCGGCAGGGTGTTCCAGGCGCGCAGGACCGCATAACTGCGCCATGGACGCCAGCGCGCGGAATGCTCCTCGGCTGCGCGCGCGGGTTGCTTGTGCTCCTGCACACCGAGTGCCTTGTGCAGGGCCACGTCCCCGCTGGGGAAGGCGTCGGGCCAGCGCAGTGCGCGCATCGCGATGTACTGCGCCGTCCAGTCGCCGATGCCGGGCAATGCCTTGAGGGCGGTGATGGTGGCCGGCACGTCGGCGCTGGCTGTGAGTTGCAGGCCGTGCCGCTCGACCGCCTGTGCCAGCGACCGGATGGCGTTCTGGCGTTGTCGCACGATGCCCAGCGCGCCAATGTCCTCGGCGCTGGCGTTTGCCAGTGCCGAGGGTGTCGGGAACAGGCGCGACAGCCCCCGCTCGATTGTCTCTAGCGGGTCACCGAAGCGATCCACCAGGCGCTGCGCCAGGGTGCGCGCCGCCGCCACCGTGATCTGCTGCCCCAGCACCGCGCGCACTGCGAGTTCGAAACCGTCGAAGGTGCCTGGCACCCGCAAGCCGTCGGCGGCCGGAAAACTCGCGTGCAGCACGGCGTTGATTGCGGCTGGATCGGCGTCCAGGTCGAACGCCTGGCGCGTGCGCCGTATCACTGCGGGCAGCACATCGCGCAATCCGTCGCTCACCTGCAGCAGCAACTGCGTACGCAGCGGGTCGAAGCGGGCGACCAACCAGCCGGTGTGCGCTCGCCCACCGGCCTGCGCGAGGCGCAGTGTTCGCGCGAACTGCCAGGCGCCGGTTGCGTCCTGCGTCACGTGTTCCACGGCATGGACCTGGCGGCGTTGCAGGAAGGCCCCGATCGCGTCCAGATCATAGGGTGGGCGGTAGCCGAGCCGCACCGCAATTCCGGCGTAGGTGCCGGTGCCGCCGGCGCGACGCAGTTGGGTCGGGTTGAGCTGGTATTGCGCCACGAACGCGGCGTTGAACTGGCGCACGCTGGCGAACCCGCTGGACAGCGCGACCTGCGCGATGGGCAGGTTGGTGTCGGCCAGCAACTGCTTGGCGGTGAGCAGGCGGCGCGTCTGCAGATACTGCATCGGCGACACGCCCAGCGCCGCCTCGAAGATGCGGCGCAGGTGCCGGTCACTCACGCCCAGCCGGTCGGCCAGGGCCTGTACCGAGAGATCGGTGTTGCACCAGGCTTCGGGGTCGTCGAGCAACCGCGCCGCCTGCTGCGCCAGGATGCCCGAGGCGTCCTGGATCGACCAGTGCACGGTGTTCGGCGCCAGCTCGGGCCGGCAGCGCAGACAGGGCCGGAACCCGGCGCTCTCGGCCCGCGCGGCATGAGCGAAGAAGCGGCAGTTCTCGCGTTTTGGTGTGCGCACGCTGCACACCGGGCGGCAGTAGATGCCGGTGGAGGTGACGCCAGTGAAGAAGCGGCCGTCGAAACGCGCGTCGCGCGCCTTGAGCGCGAGGTAACAGGCGTCTTGGTCGGCGCTGGTCGGGTTGTCGTTCATGGGGCGCATCGTACCCCTGGCCGAAGGCACGACTAGCTGTTTTCGGACATGACCATCGGGTGCGCGTCAGCGTTCTCCGGCTGCGCCTTGCTGCCACACCTGCCGGTAGATCAGCCCCGCCACATCCTGTTTGTCCTGCGCGGAAACGAGCACCCCGCTGCTCTGGCGCGAGGTGGTGTCCGGTTAAAATTCGAGCCGTGCCGACCGCCCAAACTGTGTGTTTTCAATGCTGTTCACTTTGGGCTTGCTGAATCGCGCCAGGTTCCTCGAGGGCATTGGAAAAGTGCAACCATTGCACTATCATACGCCCCATGCCCGTCATCCAGCGCTTCGCCCATTGCGTGGTGCGCATCAACCTGAAAGACCATGCGCCGCCACATTTCCATGTCGCAATGAACGATGGCCGCGAGGTCTGGGTGAGGATTGACAACACAGAGATCATCCATGGCAAGGTGGCTCGGCGCGAGGTGGCCGACGTGCTGGATTGGGCCGAATCCCATCGGGAATTTCTGGCTGCGAAATTCAAGGAGTTGCAACAATGAGCAAAGACCATTTTCAGTTGTCCGCGGTAAAGGTTCTGTCGGATAGCAAGTTGCGCCTGACCTATGCCGACGGACAAAAACTCGAAGTGGATTTGAGCGCATGGATCAAGTCCACCCCGGCTTTGAAGCCCTTGCGCGACGACATGCTATATGCAAAGGCCAAGGTCGGGTTCGCCGGCCGTTCGGTGGAGTGGATTCCCGATCAACTCGACCTGGGCGCCGACAACCTGCGTAACCTGGCGGTCGAGCAGGCCGGGGGCATTGGCCATGAGCGCATTTGGAACTGGCTGCATGACACGGGCTTGACACTGGAGCAGGCCGCGCTGGCCCTGGGGATCTCGCGGCGCATGCTGATTTATTACCGTGACGGCGAAAAGCCGATCCCGCGTGCCGTGTGGCTGGCATGCCTGGGCTGGGAGGCTGTGCGGCCGGCGGGCAATGTGTTGCCGCAACATATCCCGACCGTGCAGGAGTACGCAGCGCTGCATGCGTGACGGGCAGGGCATCCAGATGTGCCAGGCTGTCATGGAATGCAGCCAGCGCTGTCCTGGCCGGCGTCAATGTGCCCTCGAAGGCCGTGAGCGCCGGGGTCGTAGTTCACAGGGCACGGTGCGGGTGTAGAAGAAGTTGGAGCCGATGCCGGCGGGTCGTGGTGCGTCAACGGCCGTACAACGCCGCCAGATGTTTCAGCCGCGCCGCATGCTCCGGCCGCACCTGTTCCCACGCAAACCGCCACTCCCAGTACCCGGATTCCTTCCCCGGCAGGTTCATGCGGCTGTCACCGTCGAGTTCCAACACGTCCTGTAACAGGTGGATAGCGGTGTCGGCCACACTCGCGCAGGCGGCGCGGATCAGGTCCCACGCAATGTCGTGGCCGTCGGTGTGCAGGTAGTCGCAGGCGTGGGCCCGCTCGGCCTCGCTGGCCCTGGCCCACCAGCCGATGCTGGTGTCGTTGTCGTGCGTGCCACCGTACACCACGGTGTTGTGGTCGTGCTTGTGCGGCAGGTAACTGTTGTCGTTGCCGCCGCCAAACGCGAACTGCAGCACCCGCATGCCGGGCAACCCGAACCGGCGGCGCATCGCGTCGACATCGGGGGTGATCAGACCCAGGTCCTCGGCGATGATGGGCAATGCGCCCAGCGCCGCTTCGATGGCCTGGAACAGGGCGGCACCCGGCCCCGGCATCCAGCGTCCGACGACGGCGGTGGGCTCGCCGGCCGGGATCTCCCAGTAGTCGGCAAAACCCCGGAAGTGGTCGATGCGCACGATGTCGACCAGCTCGAAGGTGCGGCGCACGCGTTCGGTCCACCAGGCGTAGCCCTCCTCGCGGTGCGCATCCCAGCGGTACAGCGGGTTGCCCCAGCGCTGGCCGGTGGCGCTGAAGTAGTCGGGCGGCACACCGGCCACCACCTGCGGACGACCGTCATGATCGAGCTCGAACAGCTCCGGGCGCACCCACACGTCGGCGCTCTGGTAGGCCACGAATATCGGCGTGTCGCCCACGATGCGGATGCCACGGCCTCGGGCGTATTCCCTCAGGCGGCCCCACTGGCGAAAAAAACACCACTGGCAGAACTGCCAGAACGCGATGGCGCGCGCATGTCGCGCCCGCGCCTGCGCCAGCGCATCGGAATCCCGCCGTGCCAGGGCCGGGCTCCAGTCGCACCACAGCCTCCACCCATGGGCATCGGCCAGGGCCATGAACAATGCGTAATCGCCGAGCCAACTTGCGTGTTGCGCGCAGAAGTCGTGGAAATCCTTGCGATCGGCCGCAGTGGCGCCAGCGGCAAACCCGGCTGCGGCGCGCTGCAGGCGTTCCATGCGCCACGGCACGACGACGTCAAAATGCAGCCGTGCATCGGCAAACCCCTGCGCCGGGACCAGCGCGCTGTCGTCCAGCCAGCCAGCCTGCTGCAGCGCCTGCAGATC
>JANOUM010000500.1:0-1518 GCA_031416855.1 Rhodoferax sp.
ACCCACACCACCGGCCCCGGGTCCCGATGGGTGTCGGCCCAGGCTGCACCAGCGCGCGCCATCAGCGCGGCCACGCTGTCACGGCCACCGAAGCGCCAGTGCCAGAACTGCGCCGTCCAGGCGTCGATCGCGGCTTTCGGGATGGCGTCCCAGGGCACACCCTCCCAACAACCAAAATCCATCTCCACCAGCCGGGCATCCAGTCGCAGGTGCAAGTCGGGGCGCACCAACCGCAGGGCATCGGCCAGTTGCACACAGCGCCGCATCGGCGAACTCCACAGCCGTGCCGCCTGCGGCAACACCGGTGCCAGCGCAGCGGCCGCGGCATCGGTGGCGGCGGTGTCGGCCGGCATATCGGTGGCGCCATAACACACGCCGGCTGCGACCACCGGTTGCGCGTGGCGAACCAGCCACAGACCGTTCACCGGCGCTCCTCGCATCCTGCGGCGGTGCAGGGTCTGGCATTTGTCTGACCCGGATCGGGCAGTTGGCCGCCGCTTTCCGCTGGCAACACCTTTTGGACATCGAGTTGCGGACCCATGGCAGCATGCATCACCCGGGCGACAGCGCTGCGCATCACCGACCGGTCACAGGCTCAGGGCCAGACCGATGTAGAACGCCACTTCACACACCTGTTGCGTGGCCCCCAGGCAGTCGCCGGTGAAACCCTGCAGGCGCCGGCTGAACCAGCGCCACATCCAGAGCCAGGCCAGCGTGGCGCACGCCAGTGGAGCCGCCAGCGCGATTCCGTCTGCACACACGGCCACCAGCAGCAGCGCTGCCACCAGCCATGCCGCTGCCACCAGCAGGCTGCCAACACTGATCTGGTCGGCCAGCGGCTTGGATTTGGAACCCGCCGCATCACCCACATGGGCCATCGCCCGGACCAGCAACAGCGGAAAGCAGCGTGACGCCACATGGGCTGCGAACAGGCCCCAGACTAGCGCCAGCGGGTCGACCGACCCGAGCAGCGCCAGCAGGGCCACCTTGGCCGACACCACCAGCACCAGCGCCAGCGCGCCAAAGGCTCCGACACGCGAGTCCTTCATGATCACCAGGGCACGGTCGCGCTCACTGCTGCCGCCCAGGCCATCGGCGACGTCGGCCAGGCCATCCTCATGGAACGCGCCGGTCAGCAGCACACTGGCGACCGTGCCCAGCACCGCCACCACCAGCGGGGTCATCGGGCTGGCGGGCAGCACCACAAACAGGCCGGCACTCAGGGCTGCCGCCCAAGCACCCACCAGCCAGCCGATACCCGGGAAGTGCGCCGCGCTGGCGCGCAACATCGCGGGGCTGTACCCGACCCAGTCCGCCAACGCTCCGGTGACCGGGATCCGCGTGAAAAACTGCACCGCCAGCAGGAAGTGGCGCAGGAACATCATGCGGCGGACCGGCCCGACACGCCGGCCGACTCGAAACTGGCCATCTCGGCCAGTACCAGGCAGGCCGATTGCAGCAGCGGCCAGGCCAGCGCCGCGCCGGACCCTTCGCCCAGCCGCAGGCCCAGGTCCAGCA
>JANOUM010000501.1:0-3040 GCA_031416855.1 Rhodoferax sp.
GAATTGGACGAGCCGACCGTAGTCGTGGCGATGCGCCAGATGGCCACGGTGTGGGACAACCTGTTTCCACAAGAGCAGCACCGCATCATGGGCTTGCTGATCGAGCGGGTCCAGTTGCATGAGGACGGCCTGGACATCGTCTGGCGCGATGACAGCTGGCAGAAGTTCAGCCGCGAGCTGGCCGGGCACCCGTTCGTGGTCGAGCAGCGAACGAGCGTTGGCATGGGCAGCGTCAGGTCCGACTTGGAGGTGGCTTGATGGTCACACCAATCGGACAACCCCGCCAGTTCGAGGTCGGTGGGCGATCTGTGACGTTCGTGCCGCTGGTGATCAAACGCCGGCACCGAAGCAAACTGATCGTGCCGCCGGTCAGAGCCAGCGCCGAGAAGGCCACATCGTCATTTGACCTGCCGTTGATCCGCACCCTGGGCAAGGCCTTCTACTGGCAGCGGATGATCGACACGGGCGAGGTGGCCAATGCCAGCGAACTGGCGCGCAGTCTCAAACTCGAGGTGGGGTGGGTGTGTGAAGTGCTGCGGATGACGCGCCTGTCACCGGACATCATCCGGGCCATCCTGGATGGGCGGCAGCCACGCCATCTCAACTTGCATGCGATGCGGGGGCGGCAGAGGGAGGTGCCGCTGGATTGGGAGGAGCAGCGTGGAATGTTTGGGTTTGCGGCGGCAGGTGGGTGATCGCCCATCAGTGCGCGCTAAGGACCGCTGTGAGCCCCATACCAGGTCGCCACAGTTTTGCCGCGAATACCGGCAAGGCAGCGCAACCCGACGCCCATGAACGCAGGTTCCCGGTAGTCAACTTGCCACCGATGCGCGGCCAAGGCACAAATCGAGTGTCCCGTGTACGGTGTCAAACAGACCGAGTCGAGATCCAGTGGGAAGATAGCGCTCCCCACTGCCTCACGGCGCAACACCCAAGGAGCCAACACATGAAAGAACGTGTCGCCTACGACGACGCCGTAGACCTGCTGGACGCAGACCACAAAGCCGTCAAGAAGATGTTCATGGACTACAGCGCGTTGTGTGAAGACGCCGCGCCGGCCGAACTGAAGCAGGCACTGGCGCTGCGCATCTGCCAGGCTCTGACCGTTCACGCGCAGATCGAGGAAGATGTCTTTTACCCTCCGGTCCGCAACGCGATCGGAGATGACGCGTTAATGGATGGGGCGCTGCAGGAACACGCGGAAGCCAAGGCCATGATTGCGCGTATCCAGGCCATGAAGCCGAACGGCGCCGGATACGATACGAACGTCAAGCAGCTCGGCAAGCTCATCGACCTGCATGTGCTGGAAGAGCGCGAGCAGATTTTCCTCAAGGCGCGCAATGCCGCGCTCGATCTGCGCGGCTTGACGCTTGCGCTGCTGAAGCGCCAGCAACAACTGAAGAAGGTGGCCGCCGCCACATCGGGCAAGGAGGCAACGACATGAAAGCACTTGTCTACAACGGGCCGCGCAGTGTGTCGGTCGATGAAGTTCCCGACGCGAAGATCGAGCGCAGCACCGATGTGCTGGTCAGGGTCACCAGCACCAACATCTGCGGCTCCGATCTGCACATGTACGAAGGCCGCGCCGCCATGGCGCCGGGTCGCATCCTCGGGCACGAGAACCTCGGCGTCGTGATCGAGGTCGGCGCCGGGGTCGATCGCATCAAGGTTGGCGACCGGGTTTGCCTGCCGTTCAACATCGGCTGCGGCTTCTGCGCCAACTGCGAGAAGGGGCTCAGCGGCTACTGCCTCACCGTCAACCCGGGGAGCGCCGGTGGCGCGTACGGATTTGCCGGGATGGGGCCTTACAGCGGTGGCCAGGCGGAGTACCTGCGCGTGCCCTATGGCGACTTCAACTGCCTGCTGCTGCCGCGCGACTCCGAAGAAAAGGAAAGCGACTATGTGATGCTCTCGGACATCTTCCCGACCGGCTACCACGCGACCGAACTGGCCGGCGTTCAGCCGGGGGAAAGTGTGGTCGTCTACGGCGCCGGGCCGGTGGGCCTGATGGCGGCGTGCTCGGCGGCGCTCAAGGGGGCGAGCCAGGTGATGGTGGTCGACACCCACAAGGACCGGCTGCGACTCGCCGAGAAGCTGGGTGCGATCGCCATCGACGACACCGAAGGTGGCGGCATCGAACGCATCATGGAGCTGACGGGCGGCAAGGGTGCGGACCGCGGCTGCGAGTGCGTCGGCTACCAGTGCTGCAACATGCACCGCGACGAAGTCCCGAATCTGACGATGAACAATCTCGTCCAGACCGTCAAGGCGACTGGCCGGATCGGCGTCGTCGGGGTATTCCTGCCCGAGGATCCGGGAGCCAAGGACAAGCTGGCCAGAAAGGGGCAGCTCGCGTTCGACTTCGGGCAGTTCTGGTTCAAAGGTCAGAGCATCGGGACGGGCCAGGCCAATGTGAAGGCCTACAACCGACAGTTGAGCAAGCTGATCGAGCATGACAAGGTCAAGCCCTCATGGATCGTGTCTCACGAGCTGCCGCTTGCTCGCGCGCCGGAAGCGTACGAAAAGTTCGACCAGCGCGTGGATGGCTGGACCAAGGTCGTCCTCAAACCCGGCCTGTAGCGGTCGGGCCGTGCATGGGCGGTGGGGGAATTTCAGAAGGCATTTCTCTTACAGCGAACAGCGGCGTCGTCCTCGTGCCGCGATGCCGGGGAAGACTTATCGTTTGTTGCACACACTTCAACAGGAGAAATCATCATGGGCAAATATCTACTGGGCTGGGTCTTGGGCGTGCCAGCGGTCGTTCTGGTCGTCGCGTACTTCTTCTTCCGCTGAACCGATGGCCGGATCGCCGAGTTCGTCACCCTGCGCTGCCCACGTTGAGGCCGCCTGGGGCGGCCGTCAACACCCCCTTTTCGACATACGCATGACGAGGTTGGCTCCGGACATCATCCGGGCGATCCTGGATGGGCGGCAGCCGCGACACCTGAATCTGCATGCGATGCGGGGGCGTCAGGGGGAGGTGCCATTGGATTGGGAGGAGCAGCGGGGGATGTTTGGGTTTGTGGCGGCAAGCAACCGT
>JANOUM010000502.1:0-5330 GCA_031416855.1 Rhodoferax sp.
CGCACCATCGAGCAGGTGCGCCAAGTTCTCTCTGGCATGAGCGCTCTGGAGTTTCGCGGCTGACAGCACCCGACGAGGCGCTTGATCAGCGCACCGATTGGTGAAAGCACAAACCGACTGGCGATATACGCGCGCCGTGAGTCAGGCTGCGCCGGTCGATCTGCCGGGCGTCCCAAAAGGCCCGGCAAGCGCAGCGTCAGAACCAAGTGAAGCCCAGCGTTCATGGCGGTGCAGGCTGAGTGCGGGTCTTGAGGATGGCTGCAGGGGCGGTATCTGGGCTCGGGTGGTTGGATTCCTGCCCCCATGCTCGGGTTTGCCGGCGGCGCAGTGCACGACCCGTTCGGTGAACTGGTGTTGTGCGCCAGCTCGCAAGCGGCATACACCGTGGTAACGGGCGCATTGTCGTGCGCCAGGGGCAATTGACGAACGTGAAGCTGGAGCCGCTGACCGAGACCCACAACCGGCTGGCGCTCCAATTGGCGCTGGAAACCCCGACGACGCGGGCCCCTGGGCGTGGTCCCATCGGCGGTGTTCGGTCCTAGAATCGCACACATGGCAACCGACCGGGTCAACACAGTGCAGCGCCGCTTGGCGGCGATCCTGAGCGCGGACGCGGCCGGCTTCAGTCGCCTGATGGGCGACAACGAGGTCGAAACGGTGCGCCAGCTGACCACCTGCCGGAGCCTGGTGGGCGAGATAATTGCCGCGCACATCGGCCGTGTCGTCGATTCCCCGGGCGACAACATGCTGGCCGAGTTCGGCAGCGCGGTCAACGCAGTGCAGGCCGCGGTCGCCATCCAGCAGCAGCTGGCGCACTGCAACTCCGGATTCCCGGAACACCGGCGCATGGCCTTTCGTATCGGGGTCAACCTTGGCGACGTCATCGTCGAGGACGGACGGTTGTATGGCGACGGTGTGAACATCGCCGCGCGCCTGGAGGCTCTGGCAGAGGTGGGCGGCATCTGCGTTTCCGGCAAGATCTACGACGAAGTGCATCGCAAGCTCGACCTGGCGTTCGAATTCGCGGGCGAGCAGGAGCTGCACAACATTGCAGCGCCGGTGCGCATGTATCGCGTCGGCGGCGCCGGCCGGACCACAAACGCCAGCGCACCGGCCACCGTTGCCCAGGTCAAGCCGTCGATCATCGTGCTGCCATTCGCCAACATGAGCGGTGTGGCGGAGCAGGAGTTCTTTGCCGACGGACTGACGGAGGACATCCTGACCGACCTGTCGCGCTTTCGCGATCTGTTCGTGATCTCGCGCAATACCTCCTTCAAGTTCAAGGGCCAGGCGGTCGACGTCAAGAAGGTCGCCAAGGAGCTCGGTGTGCAATACGTGGTCGAAGGCAGCGTGCGCCGGGCCGGCAACCGGGTGCGCGTCACGGTGCAGTTGATAGACGCCGAAGCGGATCGGCATGTGTGGGCCGAGCGCTACGACCGCGAGCTGGAGGACATCTTCGCGATCCAGGACGAAGTGACTTCATCGATCGTCGCCGTATTGCCTGGGCGTGTCGAGGCTGCCACGCGGGAACGCGCCGAGCGCAAGCCAACCGACAGCCTGGCCGCATACGAGTGCGTGCTCGAGGCCAAGCTGCTGCATCACCGCTCGAACCGGCAGGACAACGCCCGGGCGCTGGCGCTGATACAGCGTGCCACCACGCTCGACCCCAAGTATGCCCACGCGCACGCCTGGACCGCGTGCATCCTTGGCCAGACCTACGTCTACGGCTGGTGCGAAGACTCCCTCGCGACGATTGCGGAAATTGAGCGTGAACTCGCGCTGGCGCGATCGCTGGACGACAACGACAGCGACGTGCACCGGATCCTGGCGGCGGTGTACCTGACGCGCAACGAATTCGAGAAGCTGCTGTACCACCAGCAACGCGCGCTGCACCTAAACCCCAACGACGACCTGATCGTGGTACAGAACGGCGAGGTCCTGACCTGGGTCGGGCAGCCCGAGGAGGGCATCCCGTGGATCCTGAAGGCGATGCGACTCAACCCATTCCATCCACCGCGCTTCTGGAGCCACCTGGCGCGTGCGCATTTCGTGGCGCGCCAATATGCCGAGGCCTTGAGGGCGCTGCAGCACATCACCGCGCCTGACCAGTTCATCCATGCGTTCATGGCCGCCTGCCACGCGCGCCTGGAAGATGCCGCCGCGGCAAGTGCCAATGTGGCCGCGGTGCTCAAGTTCGACCCGCGTTTCAGCATCAACCGCAACGTCGTGCCGACGCTGCACTACCGGCGCGACAGCGACCTCGCGCACCACCGCGAAAGCTTGCTGTTGGCCGGGTTAGCCGCCTAGCATCTCCTTCTTCAGGCAGCCGTCGACCGGCTTTTCGCCGCGCTAGATGCGCAAAGTAGCGGTGAAGAAATCCTCGCCAGCAGTGGGGTTGCCGCGCGCCTGCCCGTTCACCGTCACGCGTGTACCGGCCTCGGGCGCAAGCTCGATGCAGGTGACGTCGCCTTTCATCGCCTCGCGCACCGCCTGAGGGTGGCATTCAGGGATTCGATCTGCTTCTTCGTGGCGGCAAACTGGGCATCGGTGTGGTTGTTCGCGGGAGCCTCGTCGTTGATGTCGACGCAAAGTTGACCGAGATGGCAATGGAACCAATTCGGCGGTTCTCATTGCGGTGCCGTCAAGACTTGGTCGACAACATCATCCAGTAGTTGAAAACCTCCAGGCTGAGGGCGGCAAGTGCGGGCCGAACAAATTGCCAGCCCCGCCAAAGCCCACCGCTGTGTTCCGCCGGCCCGACTTCGTCGAGGGTCGGGCGAAGGACTGTAGAGTAATTGAGATGTCGACGGTTGATTTGATTTGACATGGTGTAATCGAACGATTACATTTGACGGATGGTTACGATCAAGCCGCTCCCCGGATTCACGGCTTGGCTTGATAGTCTGGCCGATGCCACGGTGCGTGGCGTGGTCGTGGCCAGGATCAAGAGGTTGGAGCTTGGTCTCTTGGGCGACGTAGAGATAGTCGGCGATGGCGTGTCGGAGCTTCGCATACACATCGGCGCGGGCTGGCGAGTGTATTTCACCCAACGCGGCAAGCAACTGATTGTCTTGCTGGTGGGCGGCGCCAAACGTACACAAAAGAGAGACATCAAGCGCGCCAAGGAGCTTGCGGCATTGTTGGATTGATGGGAAGCAAACATGAACAAACGCATCAGAGTCGACGAACTACCTGAGTTCGATGCCGCACCGTATCTCGACAGCGAGGCGTCAATCGCGGCCTATCTGACCGATATCCTTCAAGCGAATGATGCTGCCTTGTTGGCAGCTGCGCTTGGTGACATCGCCCGTGCACGTGGGATGACTGAAATCGCCAAATCGGCTGGCATCACCCGTGAAGCACTTTACAAGGCGCTGCGGCCTGGAAGCACCCCGCGCTTCGACACGGTCAAGCGTGTTTGCGAAGCGCTTGGCGTTCGACTGGTCGCGCAGCCCATACACGTCTAGCGATCCGGCGATAGTCCATTCCGGTTTGGTCTCGGAGGTTCGGCGTATGGCCTTGGCCGCCGACTTGGAATTGGCACCGCCATCGTCTCGTTCAGGAGAACCGCACCGCACAACGTAGAACTTTTGGAAAACTGCTTCACTACTTTGGGGCAATTCAGGCTACCAATTCTCTCTGCGCTTCCCATGTCATCGGCGTGTCCACCGCCAGGTCAAACAGCGACACTGACCTCGGCAAAGTTTCGTCCAGGATCGCCGCCTGAATATCCGGTGCCAGCGTCGTCAAGTTGACCATCCGACTGACGTAGCTTCGGTCGACGTTTTCCAGTTTGGCAATCGCCGAGAGGTTGGCGACCTTGCCGCTCTCGATAAGATGCAGCCACCGGTGACGGACACGAATGACACGCCCTGGCGTTCGAACACTTCCACCATCTTGGAGAAGTCGGCCAGGCTGGCCTGTCGTACTGCCCGCATGTCAGCGGCCAGGCCGTAATGCACGCTGTGCGGGGTCATGTAGCCGATGGCGCTGTGGCAGTGCTGGGCGTTGTACCAGGCGAAGAAGGCTTGGCAGTGGGAGCGAGCGTGCTCGATGCAGCCAAAGCGCTGGGGGAACTCGGGGCGGTATTTCATGGTCTTGAACTACGATTCTGAGTACGGGTTGTCGTCAGAGACAAGAGGCCGGCTGTGGCTCTTGGCGACGTCCAAGTCCACCAGCAGGCTGGCCACCGGTTTGGAGCGCATGGCAGCACCTCGATCAGCGTGCAGGGTCAGCATGCCGGGGTGCACGTCATGGCGCGAGACGGTCTCGGCGATGAGCTGCTGGGCCAGCTCGGCGCTCTCTCGGGGCGCGAGAAGCCAGCCGACGACGAAGCGACTGAAGATGTCCAGGATCACGTACAGGTGAAAGCAGGTCCACTTGGCCGGTGCTTTGAGCTTGGTGATGTCCCACGACCAGACCTGGTTGGGCGCCACGGCCAGCAATTCGGGCTTGGTATAGGCCGGGTGGGTGAGCTGGTTGCGTCGCTCGCGGCAGCCGGGCGAATCTGCATCAGCGGCCAGCACGCGGTACATGGTGCGCACCGAGCCGATGTAGGTCCCCTCGCCCAGCAGCGTGGCGTGCGCGGCCGCTGGTGCGGTGTCGCAGAAGCGTTCGCTGTTGAGGGTCAGAAGCAGGGTCTGCCGCTCCTGGGCGTCCAGGGCCAAGGGCGGGCACGGTCGAGGCAGCGCAGGCCGTGGCGGGCCCATCAGGGTGCGCCGGTGCGAGCGGTTCGCTGGCGTGCGGACACGCCGCGCCACAGGCCCATGGCCCGACACGCCGCGCCGACACCGAGCACCGGGGTGAGTTCGTGTGCGCCAGCCATCAGGTGTTCCCTCGCTTGTCTTGGATTGCCAGCATATCCAGCAGTGCGGTAACTTTTTTTTGGACCTCGATGACCAGCTGCGCCTTGTCAAGCTCCAGGCGCAGATGGTCACGCTCACGGGTAAGTTGCGCGAGGTGCTGGGCATCGATTCGAGCGGGGTCGGCTTTGGGGCCACGTTTTTGCGCTGCCAGTGCGCCCAGCTCGGTGGCCTCGCGCTGGCGCCTTCAGGTGCTCAGGGACGATGAGTACACGCCCTCGCGGCGCATCAGCGCGCCGACCTCGCCGGGCTTGGTGCACAGGTCTGCCGCGCGCAGGATGCGGCGCTTGTCGGCGTTGGAGAAGCTGCGCCGCACAGCGCGCGGCCCGACCTCGCAATCGCTGCCCGGCGGGTTCGCCGGCGGCACCGATCCGGGCGCATCTCCACTCGCCCTACGGGCTCCTTGCGATGCGCCCGGATCGGAAGAACTATTCTGTGCTTGCATCGGAATCTTGGTTTGCTGTTTGG
>JANOUM010000503.1:0-1810 GCA_031416855.1 Rhodoferax sp.
ATTGCGTGCGAACAATCCAGCCGTATCAGCCGCGCTGCCGAGCGTCATGCGGTGGTGGTCGCCGACACCACGGCCTTTATGACTGCCGTCTACAGCGAAGCCCTGTTTAGCGATACCAGCCTGTATACAGACGCCACGTCAGCACACCGGGATTACCGTCTGACTTTACTTACCGGCCTGGAGATCCCCTGGGTCGCCGATGGCTTGCAGCGTGATGGCTCGCTAGCACGGGCGCGATTGGATGCGCTCTTGCGTGTGGCGCTGCTGCAGCGGGGAGTGCCGTTTGCGGTGCTGGTCGGTGATCGTGCCGCACGGCTCCGGGCGGCAGTTCGTGTGGTGCAGCGCTGCCTTGCGCCGCCGCCTGCGCTGGCACCCGAACCGCGTTGGCACTGGGTCTGCGAGCACTGCGGCGACGGCGTCTGCGAAGCGGCCACCAAGGCGCTCTCGCGCTGACTCAGAGCCGCGTGCGGTTGGTCGAATCGATCGTCCTGGAGCCGCTGGTCATGTTGCCGACCCGTTGCCTCAGAATCGAGGCAGGTTGGCGAAAGCCGGGTTGGCGGGCTGCCCGCCGCGCACCAGTTCGCGTCCGTATTCGGCGCAGCGCACCAGGGTCGGGATCACCTTGCCGGGGTTGAGCAGGCCCAGCGGGTCAAAGGCGTACTTCACCCCCAGCATCTGCGCGTTTTCCGCGGCACTGAACTGCACACACATGGAGTTGAGCTTTTCCACGCCCACGCCGTGCTCGCCGGTGACGGTGCCGCCCATGGCCACGCTGGTTTCCAGGATCTCGGCGCCAAACAGTTCGCAACGGCGCAACTGGTCGGCGTCGTTGGCATCGAACAGGATCAGCGGGTGCAGGTTGCCGTCACCGGCGTGGAACACGTTGGCGCAGCGCAACTGGTATTTCTTCTCCATCTGCTGGATCGCCAGCAGGATGTCGGCCAGTCGTTTGCGCGGGATGGTCGAGTCCATGCACATGTAGTCGGGGCTGATGCGCCCACTGGCCGGGAACGCGTTTTTCCGTCCGCTCCAGAAACGCAGTCGCTCGGCCTCGTCACGGCTGACTGCCGTGGTCGTCGCGCCATGTGTGGTCAGCACCTCGCGCATGCGGGCGATCTCCTCCGCCACCTCCTCGGGCGTGCCGTCGCTCTCGCACAACAGGATCGCCTCGGCGCTCAGGTCATAACCGGCGTGCACAAAGTCCTCCACGGCTGCGATCATGGGTTTGTCCATCATCTCCAGGCCGGCCGGGATTATGCCGGCGGCGATCACGGCTGCCACTGCGTCACCGGCTTTTCGAATGTCGTCGAAGCTGGCCATGATGCAACGCGCCAGCTGTGGCTTGGGCACCAGCTTGACGGTGACCTCGATGGTCACCGCGAGCATGCCCTCCGAACCCACGATCACCGGCAGCAGGTCCAGCCCGGGGCTGTCCAGCGCGGCGGAGCCGAACTCCACCGGTTCACCCCGGATCGTGAAGCCCCGGACCTTGAGCACGTTGTGCAACGTCAGCCCGTACTTAAGGCAATGCACACCACCGGAGTTCTCTGCCACATTGCCACCGATGGTGCAGGCGATCTGGCTCGACGGGTCGGGCGCGTAATACAGGCCCAGCGGAGCGGCCGCTTCGCTGATGGCCAGATTGCGTACACCACACTGCACCAGCGCAGTGCGGCTTCCCGCGTCCATACGCAGGATCTTGTTGAATTTCGCAAGGCTCAGTGTCACGCCCAGCGCGTGTGGCATGGCGCCACCTGACAACCCGGTGCCCGCACCGCGGGCCACGACCGGCACCTGCAGGCGGTGGCAG
>JANOUM010000504.1:0-4033 GCA_031416855.1 Rhodoferax sp.
ACCAACAAATGCAGACGCATCCCGCTGGCGCGATTCGCGGTACCACGGAGCCTCCAAAATGG
Source organism: Rhodoferax sp. (assembly GCA_031416855.1). Taxonomy (GTDB): domain Bacteria; phylum Pseudomonadota; class Gammaproteobacteria; order Burkholderiales; family Burkholderiaceae_C; genus CAISIP01. The sequence goes on from JANOUM010000504.1 coordinate 63, forward strand.
AGCACCATGAGACAAGCAACAAAAACTGCCAGTCCGGCATCGGGCGCCTCCACGGCCCTCCCGCCGCGGCGCGCGCATCCCCATCTCTACCAGATCAACACCTGGCCCTGGCTGGACGCCCTGTCGGCCGCGAGCGGGCATACGATCCGGTTGGCCGATGTGCCCGATGCCGAATGGGACCGGCTGTCGGAGCTGGGTTTTGACTGTGTCTACCTGCTGGGCATCTGGAAACGAAGCATTGCCGGGCGTCGGATGTTCCGTACCGACCCGGCAGCATTCGAGCGCTTCGATCATGCCTTGCCGGGCTGGACAGTGGCGTCCGTGGTGGGCTCGCCGTTTTCGATCGAGGGCTACGAGCCCGACCCGCGGATCGGCTCGTGGTCCGATATTGATCGGGTGCGTGCCAGATTGCATGCGCGCGGCATCCGACTGATGGTGGATTTCGTCCCGAACCATACCGGCCCCGACCACCCGTGGATCACCACCCACCCGGACTACTTCATGCAGGGCAGCGAGGCGGACTTCCATCGCGACCCGTCAGCTTTTCTGCTCATAGAGCCCACCGGGGGACAACCCTACTATGTGGCGCGTGGCCGCGATCCGTACTTTGCTCCGTGGGCCGATACAGCGCAGCTCGACTATTTCAACCCGGCAACCCGCGCGGCGATGCTTGCAGTGCTGCAAAAGATCAGCCGCCATGTCGACGGTCTGCGCTGCGACATGTCGATGCTGGTCCTCAACGAAGTCTTCGCGCGTACCTGGGCACCGCTGCTGCGCGGCCGCAGCGCACCCGAGGGGGAGTTCTGGACCACCGCCGTTGCCGCGCTGCCGGCGGACTTTTTGTGGATGGCGGAAGTCTATTGGGGCATGGAAGGCGCCTTGCAGTCGCTCGGTTTCGGATTCACCTACGACAAGCTGCTCTACGATCGCCTGAAGGGTGATGCCTGCGGCGTGTATCACCTTCTCAAGGACGATATCGGCCGGCAATGCCGGATGGCGCGTTTTCTCGAGAACCACGACGAGGAACGCAGTGTGACGGCCTACGGGCGCGAGCGCCAGACGGCGCTGATGGTGCTGGTAGCCACCTTGCCGGGCCTGCGATTTTTCCACCAGGGGCAGTTCGAAGGCCTGTCGGTGCATCTGCCGATGCCACTCAACGCGGCACTGCCCGAGACTGCTGATGCATCGTTGGTGGCGCAGTACGAGAAGCTGCTGCGGCTGGTTGACGATCCGGTGTTTCACGATGGGGACTGGAAGCTGCTCGACGTCACGCCAGACTCGGACGCATCCCATGGCGCGTTGCTCTGCTGGCGCTGGCAGTACCGGGATGCGTATCGCCTGGTCGTCGTGAATCTCGGCAACCAACAGGCGCAGGGCCGCGTCTGGATCGCGCATGAACTCGCGCCGGGCCCGCAGGTCGGCCTGGCCGACACCCTTGACGGACAGATCTATCGGCGCGAGCGCGAGGACCTCGCCACGAACGGGCTCTATCTGCGGCTGGACGGCAATAAGGCGCACCTCTTCAACGTGACAGTCTGATTCGCGTTCATCTGCGCTGCTTTCCAGCAGGGTGACGATACTGTCCTCCATGCTCGGGCTGCCGTTGCTGCTGAAACCGCGCGCCGCCAGGCGCTGAGCCGCCCAGTCGTCAAGAGTGGCCTGTCGTGAGACAGCGGCCCCGGGAGACTGGTGTGCTGGTTGGTGCAGCAGGCGCTTGCGTGGGTTCAGGGCAAGCGGGCCAGTCGTTCATTCAACAAGGCAAAAAAGCCATCCGCATCCACCTGGCGCATGAACTTTGCGTTGGCGGGTCTCCCCGATACGCCCCACCAGTCTGCAACGGTCATTCCCATGGTGAGTTCGCTGCGGGTCTCGATCTCCACATTGATATACCGTCCACTGAACAGGGCCGGGCGCAACAGGTAGGCGATCACACACGGATCGTGCAACGGGCCGCCGTCGGACGCGTATTTGGCCACATCGAAGCGCTCGAAAAACTCGAGCATCCGGGCCACCACCTCTGCACAGCGATTGCCAATGGCGCGGATGGCGGCGATGCGTGGCGGGGTCGTCAGCACCTGGTGCGTCACATCCAGCGGCATCATCACAATTGGCACATCGCTCCTGAACACCACCTCGGCGGCGTGCGGATCAACGTAGATATTGAACTCGGCCGCCGGTGTGACGTTGCCGCCCTCAAAGCAGCCACCACCCATGAGCACGATTTCGGCAATCCTGGGCGCAATGTCGGGGGCACGCACCAGCGCCAGGGCGATATTGGTGAGCGGCCCCAGGGGGCACAGCGTGACCGTGCCAGCAGGGCGCTCGCGCAGGGTGCGGGTGATGAAGTCGACTGCATCGCCGGGCGCGAGGGCGATGGTGGGTTCAGGCAGATCCGGGCCATCCAGCCCGGTCTTGCCGTGCACGTTTTCAGCAGTCACCAAGGGGCGGACCATGGGGCGGATCGCGCCAGCACAAACCCAAACCTACGGCCATCTGGGCGACGGCAACCTGCACCTGGTCGTGGGAGGCGTAGCGGCGGATGCCCCGGCAAAGGACGCCGTCGACGAACTGGTGCATCGGTCGATTGGCCTGCTTGGCGGCTCGATCTCCGGTGAACACGGCATCGGGATGTCGAAGAAGGCGCACCTGCACTACTGCCGCTCGGACGCGGAAATCGCGCTGATGAAGACATTCAAGACCGCGCTCGACCCGCACGGCCTGCTCAACCGCGGGCGCACCTTCGACCTGTGGTGAAACACCGCCGTTGCACGCTTTGCGCGAGACCGATGGCCGCCGGCGACCTTGCCCCTGTTTTCCGCAATCCATAGGCTGCCCAATTTTCGGACCGCCCGTATTGCCGCAGGGCTGCGATCCAGCGTTGCTCACGGCGTGCTCAAGGTCAGCCAACCTGATCAAGAATCGGCTGACAAGCGCAACGGCATACAAATGACCAAAATGACCTGCAAGACGGTTCGGCAGAGACTCACATGTCCAGCACCAGCCGCGCGCTCTTGCAGCCCGACACACACACCATCATGACCTTGTTGGCTGCGTGTTCGGCGGCGCTGAGCACCGAGTCGCGGTGGTCGGGAATGCCTTCGAGCACGGCGGTTTCGCAGGAGCCGCAGACACCTTCCTCGCAGCTGGTGGAAGGGTCGGCGCCACAGGCGCGCAAGGCTTCCAGCAAATTCTGCTCGGGAGTGACCGTGATGACCTTGCCGGAGCGCTTCAGCTCCACCGTGTAAGACTGCCTGGCATCCGTGGCAGCGGCCACCTCGACCGCCGTGAAACGTTCGATGTGCGCGTTGGAGTAACCGAGCTCGACGCAGAGTTCCTCGAAGCTGTCGAGCATGACCCCTGGCCCGCAGGCGTAGTAGTGGGTATCGGTCCGTGGCGGGCGCGCACCCAGCAGCGCCTTCAGGTCCGGCGGACCCCCCCGCTCGGCATCGAAATGCCAGTACACCGGCGCACCAAGTGCGTCGATCTCGGCCACGAAGGCGGCACTCTGACGGGAACGCGCAAACACCAGCAACTCGAACCCGCGTCCGAGCTGCTGCAGGCGCCGCGCCATGCACAAAAGCGGCGTGATGCCGATGCCGCCAGCCACCAGCACGGTATGCCCTGCGTCCTCATGCAACTTGAAGTTGTTGCGTGGCGTGCTGATGGTCAACCGCATTCCGATCCGCAGGTTCTCGTGCAGCCAGTGCGAGCCGCCGCGGCTGGCGCGGTCTTTCAACACGGCCACCCGGTAGCGTCCGTGGTCGTCGGGGGGGTTGACCAGGGAATAACGACGCAGCAGGCCGTTGGGCAGTTGCAGGTCGATGTGCGAGCCGGCCTCGAACGGCGGGAACTGCACGCCGTCGACCGGCCGCAACTCGATGCTGGTGATGTCCTCGGCCTCGAAGCGCAAGGAATGGACAAAGGCGTTGAGCGTGGCGGTCATATCAGGTATTTTGCGCGGTCTTTCCCAG
>JANOUM010000505.1:0-10574 GCA_031416855.1 Rhodoferax sp.
CGAAATCGGACACATCGAGCCGACGGCGCAGGCCTTCGGGCAACGAGGACTTCAGGAACTCGACCACCACGTTTTGCCCCTGTACCCGCACGTCTACGCCCACCTGGTTGCTGGGCAACGCGACCACAATGCGCCCGGCACCCTCCGCGCCACGGCGGAAATCGAGGTCCTTGATCGGCAGGGTATCGCGGTTGCGGCTCTCGGAAAAAACCGGCGCCGGTGAGGATGTGGCCGCCACGACGGCCACCGGATCGAGCACCACCAGCAGGGATTTCCCCTGCAACTGCGCCTTGTAGGCGGTCGGCTGTTTCAAGTTCAGGACCACCCTGGTACGATCGCCCGCCTGCACCACGCTGACGGAGCGGAGGTTGCCCTGGTTGATCTCGATCGTACTGCGACCCATACCATTGGAAATGCCCGGGAAATCCAGCGCGATGCGCGCCGGCGACTGGATGGAAAAACCGGTCGGAACTGCAGTGAGCGGTTGCGACAGATCGATGCGGATGACTTCGGCGCCGCCCTGCAGCGACCCGGACACAGCCTCGATGGCGGTCTGGGCCATGGACACCATGCCCATCGCCGCCAACCCCAGCCCCAGCAGAAACTTCTTCAAGCCCACCCCCGCGTTCCACATGTTCTGATTGTTCATTTCGACCTCTCTTGAAGTTGCAGTGATGCTGTGCGTTCAATCCACTCGCCCACAGCGTCTTGCACGATTTCTCGCAGGGCAACCTCTGTTTCGTTGATTTTCGTCACCCGCCCAAAGTTCTGTCCCAGGTAGTCGCCCGGGCGAACCTGGTAGAGCAGGTTGTTGACCTTGACCAGTGCCACCGGCTGACCGGCCCGGACCATGCTGCCAACAAGGGCCATGGCGTCCAGGGGAAATGCTTCCAGTGCCTGTTTGCGCCGCGCCAGCTCCGGGGCGACCAAGGCCGCATTGGCCACCGCCTGGACACCATCGCGCTTCAGTGCCTGTGCCAGTTTTTCCTTGCTGAACGGGGCCACCAGGTCGCCGGGCGAATAACTCTCGGGCTTGAAGACCTTGGGCTCCGCGATGGGAACCACCTTGGGACGCGCAATTCCACGCTGGTCGGCCATCCATTTTTGCAGTTCGTCGGTTCCGGATCCCCCGCAAGCGGCCAGCACCAGTGCGGCCGCAACCACTGCAATCAGCCGGTAAGCTTTCATTTCTTCACTCCCGCAGCCGGCGCCGTGGCCTTGCGCTGGGCAGCAACTTCGATCGGGTCCAGGTACCGGAAGGTCTTGGCCGTCGCGTCCATCGTGAGGGAGTCGTCGGTTTTCGGCGTGATCGTCAGGTTGTTCAGGGTCACGATCCGGGACAGGTTGGCGATGTCCGACGCGAAGGCGCCGAGGTCATGGTATTTGCCGGTCACGCGCAGGGTGATCGGGAGCTCGGCGTAGTATTCCTTCACTGCCACCTGGCCCGGCCGGAACAACTCAAACAGCAGGCTGCGACCCAGACCGGCCTGGTTGATGTCCGACAACAGCGCGTCCATCTCGGCCTTGCTCGGAAGCTGCTTTTCGAGCTGCGTCACATATTGCAGTACCTGTTCGCGCTGCTTCTTCAGCGCGTCGAGGTTTACCGCCTTGACCAGCTTGACCTTGTAATCGTCGCGCAGCGTGACTTCCTTGGCCTGCTCGGCTTCGAGTTCCACCTGCGACGTGTTGAGCCACGCAAACCACAAACCCACGACGACCAGCACGACGACCGTCAGCAAGGCGACATAACGCGGCAGTGCCGGCCACATCGACGGATCCTTGGGGTCGAGCCCGCGGAACTTCGAAAACAGCTTTTCCTGCAACGCAGGAAAATCAATGTCCATCTTGGATTTGGTTGCCATACCGCCTGCCTGCTACTTCTTGACCGGTGCCGACACACCAACCGCCGTCGCCGGTGCCGCCGCCTTTTCCGCTTCACTGGCACGCATCAGCTGCACCCGCATGGTGAAATTGGAAACCCGCTTGGTATCGCGTGGCGAAAGTGTGACCGTGCCGGCCACGATTTCCACCAACTCAGGCTTGGAGAACCAGGGCGTGTTCTTGGCCAGGTTGCGCAGCAGGTCAGAAACCCGCTCGTTGGACTGCGCCACACCCTGCAAAGTGACCGACTGGTTGGTCTGGCGCATCGACGAAACATAAACACCGTCAGGCAACTGGCGCGAGAGTTCCGTCAACAGGTGCACCGGCACATTGCGATCGGACTGGAGGTCTTCGACCGCCTGCTGGCGCGCACGCAATGCAGCGATTTCCGCTTCGAGACCCGCGATGTCCTTGATCTGCACCTCCAGCCGCGTGATCTCCGACTTCAGGATCTGATTGCGAACCTGTTGTTCAGATATCTGTGCCTGGTACCAGAGAAAAATACCGCCAGCGATCAGCCCGCCCGCCAGAAATCCCGCACCCATGCTCAGGTTGAAGATGTCGCGGCGCTGTTTGCGGGCGGCCTCCCGGTGCGGAAGTAGGTTGATCAGTATCACCGCTGGAACCTCCGCAGGGCCAGGCCGCACGACGTCAGATAGGAGGGCGCCTCACGCGTCATCCTCTTGATCCGGACGCCCTCACCCAGCTCCATGCCATCGAAAGGGTTGACGAGTGTGCATGTGAAGGACGTCTGCTTGGTTACGGCGGCCGTCAGCCCTGGCAACGCCGCCGAGCCACCGGCCAGCATGATTTGATCGACCTTGTTGTGCGGCGTACTGGTGAAAAAGAACTGCAGTGCCCGCGCGATCTCCTGGACCATGCTGTCGACAAATGGCCGCAGCACACTTGCATCGTAGTCGTCCGGCAACTCGCCGCTGCGCTTCTTGCTCTCGGCTTCCTCGGCTGAAAAGCCGTATTGCCGAACGATCAACTGGGTGAGCTGCGCACCGCCAAAAGCCTGATCCCGATCGTACAGAACCTCGTCGTCCCGGATCACCTGCATGCTGGTGGTGAGCGCGCCCACCTCGAACAGCGCCACGATGGTGCCGACGCCCTTGTTGGGCAGGCTCTCGATCAGCCGGGATGTCGCCAGTCGCGATGCATAGGACTCCACATCCACGACCACCGGCTTGAGGCCAGCGGCCTCGGCCAATCCCTGGATGTCCTGGACCTTTTCGCGGCGCGAGGCCGCGATCAGCACATCGAGGTCGCCGATAGAACTCGTGCTGGGACCGACGACGCAAAAATCGAGGCTCACTTCGTCCAGCGGAAACGGGATGTACTGGTTGGCCTCGGCTTCAACCTGCTCTTCGAGTTCCTGGTCCGAAAGGCCCCCCGGCAACACAATGCGCTTGGTTATCACCGCTGATGGCGGCAAGGCCATGGCCACGTTGCGGGTCTTGGTGCCGCTCTTTTTGACCAGACGGCGGACGGCGTCGGCGACTTCATCGAACTTCTCGACATTGCCGTCGGTGATCCAGCCGCGTTCCAGCGGTTCGATGGCACATCTCTCGAGCACCAGATTGCCATTCTTGTCACGGCCCAATTCGACCAGCTTGACACTGGAAGAACTGATATCCAGACCCAGCAAGGGCGCAGGCTGACCACTAAACAACGATCCCAATGAGATCAAGGCTTTCCCCTGAAAGAGGCCGATCATGGACCAGCGAAAACTTAAGACTTCACTTGAATGCTATCAGTAAGCGCCTTGTCCCGCAAAGGTTTTTCCCTCTTTAGCGGCACACAAGCGTTGCCAAAAGCAGACGTTCTTCAATTCACGACCGAGGCTAGCAGGAAAACCTGTGCCCGGCCACCTCGGTACCATCGGTATTGCGGGAGACCGCCTTGAATATTTGGCAAAGCCGCCGTTTTTATAATGCCGGCGCGCCCTTACGAAGGTTCTATGGCCCGAAATCAATCACCACCCGGCCCTCGGGATTCGCCCGAATCCGGTGGCCCACCGAGCGCGTCCGCATGGTCCTTGCCAGTGCGCGTGCTGGCCTGGGTGGCAGGCATGCTGCTGGCAGGAGGGCTGTCGTTGGCGATCGTGATCGGTATTGCGATGGCGGTGGCGTTCCCGAACCTGCCCGACGTGTCGGATTTGTCCGACTACCGTCCGATCCTGCCCTTGCGTGTCTACTCGAGCGATGGCGTCCTGATCGGCGAATTTGGCGAGGAACGGCGCAACCTGACGCAGCTCAAGGATATTCCCAGGACCATGACCGATGCCGTCCTGGCCGGGGAGGATGCGCGGTTCTATGAACATGGCGGTGTCGACTACAAGGGCATGGTCCGGGCGGGACTGGCCAACCTGGGAAACTTCAAGAGCCAGGGTGCATCGACGATCACGATGCAGGTCGCACGCAATGTCTACCTGTCCTCGGAGAAGACTTACACCCGCAAGATCTACGAGGTGCTGCTGACCTTCAAGCTGGAGCATCTGCTGACCAAGGACCAGATCCTCGAGATCTACATGAACCAGATCTTTCTGGGCCAGCGGGCCTACGGATTCGCGGCCGCCAGCGAGGCCTATTTCGACAAACCCCTGAAGAACATCTCCATCGCGGAAGCCGCGATGCTGGCGGGACTCCCCAAGGCACCAGGTACCAACAACCCGATCAGGAACCCGAAGCGGGCGCGCGCACGCCAGTTGTACATTCTCGAGCGCATGGAGGAAAACAACTTCATCACACGCCAGCAGGCCAAGGACGCCAGGGAGGAACAACTGCGCCTGCGCTCCGGGCCGGACGCGATGCGCTCCCACTCCGAATACATCGCCGAAACGGTTCGCCAGCTGATGTTCGCGCAATATGGCAACGAAACCTACACCCGGGGCCTGAATGTCTACACGACGGTCAAGTCCACCGATCAGGATGCCGCGTACCGTGCACTGCGGCGCGGGATCATGGATTTCGAGCGCCGGCAGATCTACCGTGGACCCGAAAAATTCATCGACCTGCCCACCAAGCAGCAGGAGATGGACGATGCGATCGATGCCGCGCTGGAAGAAAGCCCGGACAACGGCGATGTGATGTCGGCGGTGGTCCTGCAGGCCGATACGAAGTTGATCCGCGCCATCCGGCAGAACGCTGAAGTGCTGGAGATCACAGGCGAAGGCCTCAAGGCCGCGCAATCCGGCCTGTCCATCACGGCGGCGCCGAACATCCGGATCCGCCGTGGTGCCGTGATCCGGGTCGCCAAGACCGTGAAGGACACCTGGGAGATCACCCAGCTGCCAGAAGTGGAAGGCGCATTTGTGGCGATCGACCCGAACAGCGGCGCCATCCGTGCGATGGTAGGTGGTTTCGACTACGGGAAGAGCAAGTTCAACCATGTCACACAGGCCTGGCGCCAGCCGGGTTCGAGCTTCAAGCCCTTCATCTATTCGGCATCGCTCGAAAAGGGATTCACGCCCACCACGCTGATCAACGACTCACCGCTGTTCTTCAATGCCGGCGTGACCGGTGGGCAGCCCTGGGAACCGAAAAACTACGATGGCAAGTTCGACGGGCCGATGACCATGCGCACCGGCCTCGCCAAATCCAAGAACATGGTCTCGATCCGCATCCTGCAGGCCATCGGGCCGCAATACGCGCGTGACTGGGTGACCCGCTTCGGCTTTGACGAGGACAAGCACCTGCCCTACCTGACCATGGCTCTGGGGGCCGGCTCAGTCACCCCGATGCAGATGGCCACGGCCTACTCGGTGTTCGCCAACGGGGGCTACCGGATCAATCCCTGGATCATTGCCAGAGTCACCGAACAAAAGGGCCGCACGCTGATGGAAACCCGGCCGATGCCGCTCGACGAGTCGGTGCGCGCGATCGATGCACGCAATGCGTTCATCATGAACAGCCTGTTGCAGGAAGTGACACGCTCGGGCACGGCGGCCAGGGCGCAGGGCACGCTCAAGCGGACGGACCTGTTTGGCAAGACCGGCACCACCAACGACGCCATGGACGCATGGTTCGCCGGTTTTCAGCCGGGACTTGCGGCCGTCACGTGGATCGGCTACGACACTCCACGCAAGATGGGCAACAGCGCCCAGGAGACCGGTGGTGGCCTGAGCCTTCCGGTCTGGATCGCCTTCATGGAACACGCGCTCAAGGGTGTCCCGGTGGTGCAATACGTCGCACCCGAAGGGGTCGTCAACGTGGGTGGCGAATGGTTCTATGAAGAATATGCACGCGGCGCGGGCGTTTCGAGCGTGGGCATGGAAGACAGTGCGGCCAACCGCTCCAGCGCGGCCACCGAGGCCCAAGTGCTGCCGCCAGCCGACGAGAGGCGCAGGATCCTGGACTTGTTCCGGAACTGATCAACCTGCAAAGCCCAGTTGCGTGCCTGCTTGCGATGTGGCGTCTTCGGACAGGCGGGCAAAGATCTCGCCCTGCCCCTTGGTGTCGAGCCAGGCCTGGCCATCGAACTTGAAGTGGTAACCACCACTGCGGGCCGCAAGCCAGATCTCGTGCAGGGGCTTTTGCAAGTTGACGACGATCTGGCTTTGGTTGGGAAACACCAGCGTGACCATGCCGCCAACGCGCTGGTTGTCGACATCGGCGTCCGTCTGCTCGTTGATGCGGTCGCAACACTGCTCGATCGAACGCAACACCAACTCGGCCCGGTCCATGAATTCAAGGTCGGTCATTACAATTTCACCATGTTGCACATCCGTCAAATTCTAGTCAGTGCGAGTGTCCTTGCTGCCTTCGCGGTGGCGCTGCCCGGTTGTGGACAAAAGGGCGCCCTGGCCTTGCCGACAGAACCGGCAGCGGCCCAGCGCGCCACCCTCGGGCAGACCCTGCGCCCGTCGATGCGGGTTGCAGCGCCCGCTCCCGCCGCATCAGCGGCCACAACCAGGCCCACACCATGACGCTGCCAGACAATCTGCCTGGTCGACCGCAAGTCCATTACCAGGGACATCATCTGCACCTGGAGCAGGTCCGGCTGGCGACACTTGCCGAACAGTTCGGCACGCCCTTGTTCATCTACTCCGAAGCCGCGATCCTGGCTTCGCTGGCGGCCTACCAGCGCGGCCTGGCCGGTCGTCGTGCGCTGGTCTGTTATGCGATGAAGGCCAACTCGTCACTCGGCATCCTGCGCCTGCTCGCGGCGGCCGGCTGCGGCTTCGATATCGTATCGGGCGGCGAACTGGAACGCGTTTTAGTGGCCGGTGGCGACCCCCAACGCATCATCTTCTCCGGCGTCGGCAAGACCCGGGAAGAAATGCGCCGGGCGCTCGACGTCGGCATCGCATGCTTCAACGTCGAGAGCGAGTCCGAACTCGAGGTGCTCAATGACGTGGCGGTGGCGGCCAACACGCGTGCCCCGGTCAGCATCCGCGTGAATCCGAACGTCGACCCGAAGACCCATCCGTATATTTCCACCGGATTGAAGGGCAACAAGTTCGGCATCGCGCACGAGCGCACACTCGACACCTACCGCCGGGCAGCCGGACTGGCGGGTTTGCGGGTGGTGGGCATCGACTGCCACATCGGCTCACAGATCACGCAAGAAGCACCCTACATGAATGCGATGGACCGCATGCTCGATCTGGTCGAGTCGATCGAGGCGGCCGGCATCTCGATCAACCACATCGATTTTGGCGGCGGCCTGGGTATCGACTACAACGGCGACCAGCCGCCAAGCCCGGACACCCTGTGGCCCAAGCTGCTGGCGAAACTCGACGCGCGTGGATTCGGCCAGCGGCAGCTGATGATCGAACCAGGCCGCTCGCTGGTTGGCAACGCCGGCGTGTGCGTCACCGAAGTGCTCTACCTCAAGCCCGGAGACCAGAAAAACTTCTGCGTCGTCGACGCCGCGATGAATGACCTGCCCCGGCCCGCTTTGTACCAGGCCTACCATGCCATCGTGCCGCTGCAACTCCGGGACGACACAGCGCGCACCTGGGATGTGGTCGGCCCGGTATGCGAAAGCGGCGACTGGATCGGCCACGAGCGCGACCTCGCCGTGCGTGCCGGCGATCTGCTTGCCGTGTTGTCCGCCGGGGCCTACTGCATGAGCATGGCGAGCAACTACAACTCACGCGGGCGGGCCGCCGAAGTGCTTGTGAGCGGCACGACGGCACGCCTGATTCGACGGCGGGAATCGATACAGGACCAGTTGCAGGTGGAGCTGGGCCTCGACACGCGCTGAAAACCCTGCCAACGCGCGACAGCCGGGTGGCCAGGGCTCAAGGCAGGCGTTGCCGCCACGCCCGCACCAGCCGCCAGCCCAGCAGCGCCGCAACCACCAGCGCATACACAGCGACTTCAGCGAAATCGTTCTTGCCGGCCCGCATCCAGAAAAAGTGCAGCAGGCCCAGCCCGGCAATACCGTACACCAGTCGGTGCAGCTTTTGCCAGCGCTTCGCGCCCAGCAGCCGTATCGCGCGGTTGGACGAGGTCAGTGCCAGCGGCGTGAGCAACAGCACGGCCGCAGACCCAACCAGGATAAATGGGCGTTTGATGATGTCGCGCACGATGTCCGGCAGATCCAAGCCCATGTCGAACCAGCTGTAGCTCAGGAAATGGACCAGTGCATAGAAGTAGACGAACAGGCCCGCCATGCGCCGGAACCGCGCCAGCGCTGGCAGTCCGGCCATCACCCGGGCCGGTGTCACCGCCAGCACCAGGCACAGAAACCGCAAAGTCCAGTCTCCGGTCGACCGAATCAGCGCTTCGGCCGGGTTGGCCCCCAGATGGCCGAACAGCGCCGCAAACAACAGCCAGGCGAACGGCAGTAAGCCGATGACGAAGGCCAGCGGCTTGGCGACCGGATGCAGCAGGGCGGCTTGCGTTGACACGTTGGGGCGATACGCCGTCGAGGTCTGGCGCTGGCGTCGAGCCGCAATGCCCGGCCGACAAACCGCTGCGGCTAGTAAAACTTCTTCAGGTCCATGCCGGCATACAACTGCCCGACCTGCGGCTCGTACCCGTTGAACATCAGCGTCTTGCGCTTCTTGGCCAGCAAGCCGTCCTCACCAATCCTGCGCTCCGTGGCCTGGCTCCACCGGGGATGGTCGACGTTGGGATTGACGTTCGAGAAGAAGCCATATTCATTGGCGGCGGCACGGTTCCAGGCCGTAGCCGGCTGCTTCTCGGTGAAGCGGATCTTGACCAGGCTCTTGCCGCTCTTGAAACCGTACTTCCAGGGCACCACCAGCCGCACCGGCGCGCCGCTCTGGTTGGGCAGCACCTCGCCGTAGATGCCAAACGACAGCAGCGTAAGCGGATGCATGGCTTCGTCCATCCGCAAGCCCTCGACATACGGCCACTCGAGGACGCGGGAGCCGACGAAGGGCATGGTTTTGGGGTCCGCGAGGGTGACGAATTCGACGAACTTCGCGCTGCCCTGTGGTTCGACCTTCTTGATCAGTTCGGACATCGAGTACCCGACCCATGGAATCACCATCGACCATCCCTCGACGCAACGCAGGCGGTAGACGCGATCTTCCTGGGCGCTGAGCTTGAGCAGGTCCTCGATCGCGTATTTGCCCGGCTTCTTGACCAGTCCCTCGACTTCCACGGTCCAGGGGCTGGTCTTCAGAGTGTGCGCGTTCTTGGCCGGGTCTTCCTTGTCGGTCCCGAATTCATAGAAGTTGTTGTAGCCGGTCGCATCCTTGTAGTCGGTCAGCTTTTCCATCGTGGCCGCGCCGGGCACTGCCGAGCGGCCCGCGGGCAATGCCGCGAGCCTGCCCGGACGCGCCACCTGGGCGTGGGCCTGCCGGGACGCCCAGGTCGCCAGCGCAACACCCACCGCCCCGGTGGCGATCTGTTGCATCAGCATGCGTCGCTGCCGGTACACCGGGTGCGGGGTAATCTCGCTTGCCGAGGGGTGGCTGTATCCGTTGTCGCGTGTCTGGATGATCATGGTGATGTCCTTGGGTACGGGAAAGTCGTACGACCATTCCGATTCTTACAAAGTTCCGGGAACCATGAAGGCGCAAGGGCGGGACATCCTGCGATGTGCCCGCCCTGAGTGGGGACATGTTGCCGCAACGCGGCACAGCGCACACCGCCGGCCGGCGTTGCCAGCGTTCAGCGCAATCCGGCCATGTAGTCGGACACGGCCTTGATTTCGCGGTCGTTCAGCTTGGCCGCGACCTGGGTCATGAACGCGCCGTTCTTGCGCACGCCGTCACGAAAAGCCGTCAGTTGTGCAACGGTGTATTCGGCATGTTGCCCGCTGAGGCGCGGGTACTGCGCCGGAATCCCTGCGCCATTCGGGCTATGGCAGCCGGCGCAGGCCGCAATCTGGCGATCCGCGATGCCGCCCCGGTAGATCCGCTCACCCAGGCGGACCAGATCCTTGTCCTTGGCGAAACCGGATTTCGCCTGTTTGCTCGCCAGCCACGCGGCAACATTCCTCATGTCGGCATCGGACAAGGCGGTGGCAAACGGCTTCATCACCGCGTTGTCGCGTTTGCCGCTCTTGAACTCCTGCAGCTGCTTGAGGATGTATTGGGGGTGTTGTTGTGCCAGCTTGGGAAAGGCGGGGGTGCCGGAATTCCCGTCCGCGCCGTGGCAGGCGACACATGGCGCGTAACTGGCTTCGCCCTTGGCGAGGTCGGGCTTGGCCGCCTTCGCCGGCCCGGCCTTGGCAGCGGCAACCTGCGGGGTGTTGGCTGTCGCCGG
>JANOUM010000506.1:0-4540 GCA_031416855.1 Rhodoferax sp.
CTTGACCGTGATGCCACCCACCATCTCGGCGAAGATGCGCAGCGTGTCCTTGAGCGTGTCGACGGTGTCGAACAGCGGCTCCTTGTCTTCCTGATTGTCCTTGTTGTAGGCCAGGGGCTGGCCCTTCATCAGGGTCAGCAGGCCCACCAGGTGGCCGACCACGCGGCCGGTCTTGCCGCGCGCGAGTTCCGGGACGTCGGGGTTTTTCTTCTGCGGCATGATGGAACTGCCGGTGCAAAACCGGTCGGCGATGTCGATGAAACCGAAACTCTGGCTCATCCATAACACCAGTTCCTCGCTCAGGCGGCTGATGTGCACCATGGCCAGGCTGGCGGCGGCGGCGAACTCGATGGCGAAGTCGCGGTCGCTCACGGCGTCCAGGCTGTTCTGGCATACCCCTTCCATGTCCAGTGCCGCGGCCACGCGTTCGCGGTCGAGCGGATAACTGGTGCCGGCGAGCGCCGCCGACCCGAGTGGGAGCTGGTTCACGCGCCGGCGCACGTCGTGCATGCGATCAGCGTCGCGTGCGAACATCTCGACATAGGCCAGCATATGGTGGCCGAAACTCACCGGCTGCGCTACCTGCAGGTGCGTGAAACCGGGCAGGATCACGTCGACGTTCTTGTCGGCCAGGGCCACCAGGGCCCGCTGCAGGTCGGCCAGCAGCCCGGCAATCAGGTCGATCTCGTCGCGCAGCCACAGGCGCACATCGGTGGCCACCTGGTCGTTGCGCGAGCGGCCGGTGTGCAGGCGCTTGCCGGCGTCGCCCACCAGCTGGGTTAGCCGTGCTTCTATATTGAGGTGCACGTCCTCCAGGTCGAGTTGCCATTCGAAGGCGCCGGACGCCACCTCGTCGGCAATGGTGGCCATGCCGCGCTGGATCGCAGCATGGTCGTCGGCGCTGATGATGCCCTGGTGGCACAACATCTCGGCGTGGGCCAGCGAGCCTCGGATGTCCACCTGCCACAGGCGCTTGTCAAAGGACAGGCTGGAGGTGTAGCGTTTCACCAGGTCGCTCATGGGTTCGGAAAACAGCGCCGACCAGGCTTCGGATTTCTTGTCGAGTTGGTTCTGGGACATGGGGGCAGGGCAGGTTGGCGCCGGGTCACCGGACGCTGGAAATGCGGGATCACCAATAATCAGGCCAAACCCGATACCGTGATGAAAGATACAGAAATTTTATCGACCTTCCTGGAACTCGATGCGCGGGCCGCGCCTGCGGGTTCGGAGCGGGTGCTGGTATTCGATGCCTGCCAGCTCGGCGTGGTGCTGCGTGCGGTGCTGTTTGTCGAACTGGTGGCTGCGGTGGGGGCGATGTTCGGTGCCGCGTCGCCACTTGACTGGTTGTTGCGCCTGGCGGTGCTGACGGCCGCCACCCTGCCGGCCACGCTGGCCTGGCTGATCGTGGCCTGCACCCTGAAACGCTGGTTGGGGCGCCTGCCCGAGCCGATGCAGTACGGCGCCGGCATGGCGCTGGGCGCACTGGCCGGCGCCTATGGGTGCGGCATGCTGGCGGCCAGCGGGCTGGTCGAGCAGGTGCCTTGGGTGGCCAGCGCGAGTGCCGGTGCGGCGTTGGCGGCTGCGCTGGTGGCAGCACTGGTGTTGCGCGCCAGGGGGCGCACGCCGGCGGCCACCGCCGCGCGCCTGAGCGAGTTGCAGTCGCGCATCCGGCCCCATTTCCTGTTCAATACGCTCAACAGCGCGATTGCCCTGGTGCGCGCCGAGCCGGAGAAGGCCGAAACCCTGTTGGAAGACCTGAGCGACCTGTTTCGGCATGCGCTGATCGACCAGGGCGAATCGGTGACCTTGGAAGACGAGATCACGCTGGCCCGGCGCTACCTGGCGATCGAGCAGGTGCGTTTTGGTGATCGGCTGCAGGTGCAATGGGCGCTTGATCCGGGTGCCGGTCAGGCCAAGCTGCCGCCATTGCTGCTGCAGCCGCTGGTCGAGAACGCCGTGCGCCATGGCGTCGAGCCCAGCGAAGCGGGGGCGACGGTGCGCATCTCGACCAAGCGGCGGGGATCGGTGGTGCTGATCAAGGTCACCAATACGGTGCCGGCTGGCACCGGGTCCCCCGGCCACGGTGTCGCCCTGGGCAATGTGCGCGATCGGCTGCGCCTGCTGCACGATGTCCAGGGGCAGTTTCGCAGCGGGCTGGTGGATGGTGTGTACCAGGTACGCATCGAGGTGCCGGCATGAACCGGGAGGGTGCGGACATGGTGCTCAAGGCCCTGATAGTGGACGACGAGGCGCTCGCACGCGCGCGGCTGCGCACCCTGCTGGGCGAGTGCGCGGCGCCCCGGGTGCAGGTCGAGGGGGAAGCGGCCAACGCGGCTCAGGCGGTGGCGCTTTTGACGCGCCAGAAGTTCGACGTGGCGCTGCTGGATATTCACATGCCGGGCGCGGACGGTGTGACCCTGGCCAGGACGGTGCGCGCCATGCCGCAGCCGCCCGTGATCGTGTTCGTCACGGCGCATGCCGAACACGCGGTGCAGGCGTTCGAGATCGAGGCGGTCGACTACCTGACCAAGCCGGTGCGCCTGTCGCGGCTGGCCCTCGCATTGCAGAAGGTCGAGCGGGTGGTGCGCCAGCAGGCGCAGGAGTCGGACGCGGCATCCGGTCAGGAATTCCTGACGATCCAGGACCGCGGTCGGACCGAGCGTGTGCCACTGCAGGAGGTCATCTACCTGAAGGCGGAACTGAAGTACATCACCGTGCGCACCGCTGGCCGCAGCCTCATTCTGGACGGCTCCCTGAGCGATATCGAGGACAGATTCGGCCACCAGTTTCTGCGCATCCACCGCAACGCCCTGGTCACGCGCCACCTGGTGCGCGCCCTTGAGAAGCACTTCGACGACGAGGAGGGCGACGGCTGGGCCCTGCGTCTGCAGGGTGTGGATGAACTGCTGGCGGTGTCGCGCCGCCAGCTCGGCGCGGTGCGCGAACTGCTCAGCGCAGCAGCGTGACAGCGGTGGACGCGGACGTCGACGCGCGCATCCGTGCCTTGCCGTGCTGGCGCGTAGTCAGCTCGGTGGAGCCGCTGCCCGGTGGCATGACCAACCACAACTACCGGGTGCGTGACGCGCAGGGCAGTTTTGTGGTGCGCCTGGGCGAGGACATTGCGCTGCACGGGGTGTCGCGGGCGCACGAACTGGCTGCGGCGCGCGCCGCCCATGCGATCGGCATCTCGCCGCAGGTGGTGTTTGCCGGCCCGGGCGTGATGGTCAGCCGGTACGTCGACGGCCGCACACTGCAGCCGCACGAACTGGGCGACGCGAAGCGCCTGCCGCAGGTGGTCGACTTGATCCGGCGCTGCCACCGCGACATGCCGCCGGTCTTGCGGCCACCGAGCCCGCATTTCCGGGTGTTCGACGTGATCCGGCGATATGGCGCGGTGTTGCAGGCCGTGCCAGCACAACTTCTGGGTACGCGTCTGGGTGGGTTGCTGCAACTGGCGCGCACCCTGGAAGTGGCGCTGGGCCCTGGCGACACCGTGTTCGGGCACAACGATCTGCTGGCTGGCAATTTCCTCGACGATGGGACTCGCCTATGGCTGATCGACTGGGATTACGCCGGCTTCAATACGCTGTTGTTCGACCTGGCGAACCTGTCGGCCAATAACGCGTTTTCCGGGCTCCAGGCGCGCGAGATGCTGACGATGTATTTCGGCACCGCCCCCGACGCGGCGCGGTTGCGTGACCTGCATGCGATGCAGGCGGTATCCATGGTGCGCGAGGTATTGTGGGGTGCGGTTTCGCACCACCATGCGCGGTTGGAGTTCGATTTCGCCGGCTACACGCAGACCTGGCTGGACCGGCTGGCCGCACATGGCGCGGGCGGCGGCTGAGCCGAAATCGGCGAGTCGGCCAGCGCCGGGTTCAGCCGGTGTTGCGCAGGCCCGCTGCAATGCCGTTAATCGAAATATGGATCCCGCGGCGGATGCGTTCGTCGGTGTTGCCGACTCGGTAGCGGCGGATCAGCTCCACCTGCAGGTGGTGCAGCGGGTCGATGTACGGGAAGCGGTGGCGGATCGAGCGCTGCAAGGCGGCATTGCCGGCCAAGCGCTGCTTGTGCCCGGTGATCTGCGCCAGTGCATCCGCAGTGCGGTGCCATTCGGCCTCGATCGCCGCCAGGATCTTTTTGCGCAGCCGGGTGTTGCTGACGAGTTCGGCGTACCGAGCGCCCAGTGCGAGGTCGCTCTTGGCCATCACCATGTCCATGTTGGACAGCAGGGTGCCGAAGAACGGCCACTGGCGGTACATCCTCTGCAGCAATGCCAGCCGCTCCTTGCGGCCCTTGCCGCCGGGCGCGTCGAGGAAGCCGTGCACCGCGGTGCCGAACCCGTACCAGCCGGGCAGGGTGAGCCGGCACTGGCCCCAGCTGAAGCTCCAGGGGATGGCGCGCAGATCCTCGATCCTGAGCGACGCCTTGCGGGAGGCGGGGCGCGAGCCGATGTTGAGTTCGGTGATCTCGCGGATCGGTGTCGATCCGAAAAAGTAGTCGGTAAAACCGGGTGTCTCGTACACCAGCGCCCGGTAGC
>JANOUM010000507.1:0-5626 GCA_031416855.1 Rhodoferax sp.
TGGCGAAAGCCTGCGCCAGAGTGCTGCCCGGATCCTGGACGATGTGCCGTTTTTCGGCCGCATGGCCGGAAACCACAAAACCCGCACCCAGCTGCTCGACACCATCGCGGCGGTGCCGCTGCCCGATGCGGTCGCACGTCAGCTGTCCAACGCCTGCGACACCCGGCCGGAGATCTTCCTGCATCTGGTGCGCACCGCCCTCACTGCGACCTGGCTGGCCAGAACACCGGCCCTCACGCGTTGCGACGCAGCCATGGCAGCCACAGCCGGCCTGTTGCATGACATCGGCATGTTGCATGTCGACCCGCAGATCCTCGATCCGGGTCATTGCCTCACCCGCGAACAGCAGCGCCAGTTGATGGCCCACCCGCTGGTCTCCACGGCCACGCTCGAGCGCCAGTCGGTGTATCCGGCCGAGGTCGTGCGGGCGATCGGTGAGCATCACGAATGCATGGACGGATCGGGTTACCCGCGCAACCTTGCCGGTGATGCGATCAGTCCGCTGGGCAGGGTGCTATCGCTGGCCCAGGTGGTCGCCGCGATGTTCGCGCCGGGGCGCAGTTCGCCTGAAATGCGCCTGTCCGTGCTGTTGCGCATGACCTGGCACCGATACGACAACACGATGGCGATGCAGGTGCTGACGCTGGTCAAACCGAAACTCGACGTGATGAGCGTCGAGGTGCAATTGCTGGCTGACCCGATCGCGCACCTGATCGACATCAACCGGTTGCTGCGCCAGTGGCCGCTCCAATGGGACGGTGACGGCGACATCGGTGCCGCCAGGCTGGCGACCCTGGAGACCATGACCGCCGAGGCGCTCCAGATTCAGCGCGTGCTGGCCGGTGTTGGTGCGGTGCCGGAGCAGCTGAAAATGCTGCGCGACGAACTGCAGGACGAAGACCTCCAGTGCGAATTGTCACTGCTCACACGCGAAGCGTCGTGGCAGCTCCGCACGCTGGCGGCCCAGGCCCGCAGGCGCTGGATTGTCGGCCCCGGCGAGGCATTCCCCGCAACGCTGCAGAACTGGCTGGACGAGGTGGATCTGCTGGTGACGGGGTTGGCGGGCGTTCTTCCCCTACATGAACCGGCCGTCAAGCCGCAAGCGCCATGATGGTTCCGGCATGACTGGCGACATGGCGCCACGGTCGCCCCTGCCGCGCCCTGCGCCGGCGTCGATCGCCGATCTCTTTTGGTCCTTCACGGCCCTGGCACTGCAGGGTTTCGGTGGCGTGGTGGCCGTGGTGCAGCGGGAATTGGTGGAGCGCAAACAGTGGCTGACGCGCGAGGAGTTCTTGGAGGACTGGTCAGTGGCCCAGATCCTGCCGGGCCCCAATGTAATCAACCTTTCTTTGATGCTCGGCGACCGGTATTTCGGCCTGCCCGGTGCACTCGCGGCATTGGCCGGCCTGCTGGCGTTTCCCGTGCTGATCGTGATTGGCCTGGCGATTGCCTTCTCCGGCATTTCCGACCTTCCGATGGCGCAGGGTGCGATGCGGGGCATGGGTGCCGCGGTGGCCGGCCTGATCGCCGCTACCGGCCTGCGCCTGCTGGGTGCGTTGCGGCACAACGTGATGGGCCTGCTGGCCTGTGGCTTGTTCAGCATCGCTACCTTCGTGGCAATTGCCTTGCTGCGCCTTCCGCTGGTCGGGGTCCTGCTCGGCCTGGGCGGTCTGGCCAGCCTGTGGGCCTGGCACCGGTTGGGCGAGCTGGCCGCCGGCACGACCCGCGGAGACGGTCCATAACCTGGCCATGACTGCCTACGACTGGCTGGCCTTGCTGGCGCACTTCGCTACCCTGTCCCTGCTGGGGGTGGGCGGGGCAATCACGACCGTTCCGGACATGCACCGTTATCTGGTGGTGGAACGGCTTTGGCTGAGCGAGTCGCAGTTTGCGTCGAGTATCGCGCTGGCACAGGCGGCTCCCGGGCCGAACGTCCTGTTCGTCGGATTGCTGGGCTGGAACGTAGGCCTCAATAACGGGGGATACGGTCTGGCCCTGCTGGGGCTGACCATGACCCTCACGGGCATCCTGTTGCCAAGTTCCTTGCTGACTTACCTGACCGCACGCTGGGGCCACCAGAACCGTGAACTGCGCGCGGTACGCGCATTCAAGCAGGGCATGGGCCCGATCGTCGTGGCACTGATGGTCGCTACCGCCTGGCTGCTCACTGCCAACCACGGCAGCGCGGGCCGGGATGCGCCGCTGTGGGCTTTGACCGTGGTCTCCGCCCTGCTGGTGTGGCGCACCCGCATCCACCTGCTGTGGCTGCTGGGCACCGGCGCGCTGCTGGGAGCCCTGGGATGGATATGATTCGTTGGCTTGTTGCTCCAAGGACTCCATGAACACCAAACCGCTTGGGCGCTCCGGCCTGCAGGTGTCGCCACTGACATTGGGCGGCAACGTCTTCGGATGGACGGTCGACGAGGGCACTTCGTTCTCGCTGCTCGATGCATGGCTCGACGCCGGCTTCACCACCATCGACACGGCCGACATGTACTCGGCATGGGCTCCCGGACACAGCGGTGGCGAATCCGAGACCGTGATCGGCAAATGGCTGCGCGCCAGCGGCAAGCGCGATCGCGTGGTGCTGGCCACCAAGGTGGGAAAACCCATGGGGCCGAACAAAATGGGGTTGCGCCCGGCCTATATCCGCAGCGCGCTGGAGGCCTCGCTGAGGCGCCTGCAGACCGACCACGTGGACCTGTACCAGTCACACGACGACGACCAGGACACGCCGCTGGAAGACAGTCTGGGCGCGTTCGACGGGCTGATTCGCGCCGGCAAGGTGCGCGCCATCGGCGCCTCCAACTACAGCGTCGAGCGGCTGGCCCAGGCGCTGGAAACCAGCCAGCGCCTCGGGCTGGCGCGGTATGAAAGCCTGCAACCACTCTACAACCTGGCCGACCGGGCAGTGTTCGAAGACGCATTGCAGCCGCTGTGTCTGCAACACGATGTCGGTGTCATCAGTTTCTACGCATTGGCCGCCGGGTTCCTGACCGGCAAGTACCGCGAAGCAGTCGATGCCGGCAAGAGCCAGCGTGGCGCCAATGTGGTGAAGAAGTATCTGAACCCGCGCGGGCTGAGGATCCTGGCCGCGCTGGATGCGGTGGCATCGCTCCACCAGACCCGACCCGGCGTGGTAGCCGTGGCGTGGCTGTTGACACGCCCGGGCCTCACCTCGCCGATTGCCAGCGCGACCTCGCTGGCGCAACTTGCCGACCTCGTCGCTGCAACCAACCTGCGGCTGGACCCAGCCGATCTTGCCGCGCTCGACGCCGCGAGTGTCGAAGCCGGCTGACAGCCTTTCAGGTGCGCTGGCGCAGCGCCTCATACAGGCAGATTCCGCTGGCCACCGATACGTTGAGGCTTTCCACAGCGCCGCGCATGGGGATCTGCACCAGTTCGTCGCAGGTCTTGGTGGTCAACTGGCGCATGCCGGCTCCCTCGGCGCCCAGCACCAGGGCCACCGGGCCGGTCAGATCCGCCTGGTAGAGCGTCTTGCCAGCGGCGTCGCTGGTGCCCACGATCCAGATATTGCGCTCCTTGAGTTCATTCAAGGTCCGCGCCAGGTTGGTGACCATGAAGTAGGGAACGGTCTCGGCGGCGCCACTCGCCACCTTGGCCACGGTGGCGTTGATGCCCGCCGCATGGTCCTTCGGCGCAATCACGGCGTGCGCGCCGGCACCGTCGGCCACACGCAGGCAGGCGCCCAGGTTGTGCGGATCGGTAACGCCATCGAGCACCAGCAGCAGGGGCGGCGTGCGGGCGGCGGGCGCCAGGGCGGTTTGTGATTCCTCGAGGTTTTCCAGCAGTTCGTCGAGCGAATGCACCTGGGCGATTTCCTTGACCCGCGCGGCGACGCCCTGGTGCGCATGGCTGCCACACAGACGGGACAGGCGCAGGCCGTCGGATTCGACCAGCTTTACGCCCGCCTCCT
The DNA here is from genome assembly GCA_031416855.1 of Rhodoferax sp. Classification (GTDB taxonomy): domain Bacteria; phylum Pseudomonadota; class Gammaproteobacteria; order Burkholderiales; family Burkholderiaceae_C; genus CAISIP01. The sequence continues at coordinate 3,938 of JANOUM010000507.1, forward strand.
GGGCGCGCTCGATGAACTGGCGCATGCGGGCGTCACGCCGGCTGACCTCGACATGGACCTCCAGCACGGATTGCGGGGCGGTGCGCAGGCGCACGCCCACGGCATGAAAACCAAACAGAACCTTGGGTGAAGACATGCCCGGATTATCGACCGTCGACCAGTTGCCCCGCCTCGATGGTGATGCGACGCGCGCAACGCTGCGCGATGCCGGTGTCGTGGGTGACCAGCACCAGGGTCGTGCCCAACTCGGTGTTGAGGTCGAACATCAATTGCATGATGGTTTCGCCGGTGGCGAAATCCAGGCTGCCGGTCGGTTCGTCCGCCAGCAACACGGCCGGCTGCACCACGAAGGCGCGCGCCAGCGCCACGCGCTGCTGTTCGCCCCCGCTCAGCACCTTGGGGTAGTGGCCCAGGCGCTGCGACAGACCCACGCGCGTCAGCATCTCGGTGGCGGCCTTGCGGGAATCCTTTCTGCCCCCAAGTTCCAGTGGCAGCATGACATTTTCCAGGGCGGTCAGGTTGCCCATCAGCTGGAAGCTCTGGAACACGAAACCGACTTTGCGGGCACGCAAGGCGGCGCGGGCATCCTCGTCGATGGCGAACAGGTCCTGCTCGGCCAGGATCACCGTGCCGCGTGTGGGTGTATCGAGCCCGGCGATGATCGACAGCAAGGTGCTCTTGCCCGAACCCGAGGCACCGACAATGGCTGCCGTCTCACGCGGCGCCAGCGCGAAATCGATATCGCGCAAAATGTCGAGTGTCCCGGTGGAGTCCGTGACGGACTTGAATACATGGTTGACCGAGATGATGGCTGGGATACTGGTTGAGGACATGAAGGGCTCAGGTTTGAATCGACGACACTTTATCGTGACTGCGGCTGCGGGCCTTCCCGTGGGGCTATGGGCCGCCGCATCGGCCCGTACCATCCTGGTGGTGGGTGATTCGCTCAGCGCCGAGTATGGCCTGCGCCGCGGCAGCGGATGGGTCGCCCTGCTCGAGCAGCGGTTGGCCGCCGAGGCGATTGCCGCCACGGTGGTCAATGCCAGCATCAGCGGCGACACCACGTCGGGCGGACAATCCCGCCTTGCCAGCTTGCTCAAGGTCCACCGCCCCAGCCACGTGATCATCGAACTGGGGGGCAACGACGCCCTGCGTGGTCTGCCCCTGCAGATGACGCAGGACAACCTGTCCCGCATGACCCGGACCTCGCAGGAGTCCGGCGCCAAGGTGCTGCTGGTTGGCATGCAGGTTCCGCCCAACTACGGCACCGAGTACGCGCGTCGCTTCGAGAACCTGTTTGCGACCGTGGCCCGCGAGCGCCGGGCCGCGCTGGTGCCGTTTCTGCTCAAGGGCATCGCCGACAGTGCCGAGCCGATGAAGCTGTTTCAGGCCGACCGCATCCATCCGCGCGAGGAGGCACACGCGACGATGCTGGCCAATGTCTGGCCGGAACTGCGCAAGCTGCTGCCATGAACTGCCCGACCGTTGTCCCGGTACACGACGCCACCATGGTTTGCCGGGAGTGCCGCTGATGCCGGTCAGCACCATCACGGCCCAGGACCTGCTGCCCCAACTCGATGGCTTCGACGCCATCATCGACGCGCGCAGCGAATCCGAATACGCGCTCGACCACCTGCCTGGCGCCATCAACTGGCCGACCCTGGGCGATGCGCAGCGCCATGAGATCGG
>JANOUM010000508.1:0-2683 GCA_031416855.1 Rhodoferax sp.
AGTACTTCCGTACAGGGCGAATGCCCGAGGAACGCCTGCGGGCTGGCGCTGGCTCCATAGGCACCGGACTGGAAGACGACCGCCAGGTCGCCCACCCCGGCCACCGGCAGTTGCATACGGTCCGCCAGCAGGTCGAGCGGCGTGCACAGCGGCCCGACTACTGACGCCTGCTCGGTCTCGCCTGCGCCTTGCCGGTTGCCGATGGTCACCGGATAGTTCTTGCGCACCACCTGCCCGAAGTTGCCGGACGCCGCCAAATGGTGGTTCAAGCCACCGTCGGTCACCAGGTAGACCTGGCCGCGAGACAACTTGCGGTCCACCACACGGGTCACATAGATACCGGCCTCTGCAACCAGATAACGGCCCAGCTCGATCACCAGTGCGGCCTCGGGCAACTCGGTCTTTGCGCGTTCCAGTAATTGCTGCAGGTTGCTGCCGATCGGCGCCAGGTCCAGCCGCTGCTCACCGGGGAAATACGGCACGCCGAAACCGCCGCCCAGATTAAGGAACTTCACCGGCCCCGGCGCATCCCTGGCCAGTCGCACGGCAAGGTCGAAAGACTTCTGCTGGGCCTCGCAGATCGAGTCCGCACGCAGGTTCTGCGAACCGGCAAACAGGTGGAAGCCCTCGAACGCCAGGCCGGCCCGGCCGATATCGGCCAGCAGCGCCGGCATTTGCTCCACATCGACACCAAATTGCTTGGGGCCACCGCCCATTTTCATGCCCGAACCCTGGAGTTCGAAATCGGGGTTCACGCGCACCGCTACGCGCGCCGGCAGGCCCAGCTCGGCGGACGCCGCCTGCAACACGGCGATCTCGCGCGGGGACTCCAGGTTCACCAGCACCCGGGAGGCCACAGCCTGGCGCAACTCGGTGTCGCGCTTGCCCGGGCCCGCAAAACTGATCTCGGCCGGATCGGCCCCGGCGTCCAGCGCCACCTTGAGCTCACCCACTGACGCCACATCCACACCGTCCACCAGCCGCGCCATGAAACCCACCACGGCCGGCATCGGGTTGGCCTTCATGGCGTAGTGCAGCTTGATGCCGGCGGGCAGGGCCGCGCGCAAGGCGGCCACCCGCGCTTGCAGCAGGCCGCGATCGTAGGCGTAGAAGGGGGTTTGGCCCACCCTGGCGGCCAGCAGACTCAGGCGTTCACCGCCGACGACCAACTCCCCGTGGTCTACCGGGAACTGGTCCATCGGAGCGTGGACGGGGAGAACGCGTGGGATAGTGGTCATGGGCAAAAATGGGCGGGTCGCACACCGCGTGCAACCCAGTTGCTGGCGAGCAGTTTGCGATCGATCTTGCCGTTGGGGTTGCGCGGCAACGGGCCCGCGACGAACTCGATAGCCGCCGGAACCATGTACGCCGGCATGTGGACGCGGCATTCGGCCAGCAAGGCGGGTGCCAACGCGGCATAGTCGACCTGCACACCGTGATCGCCATCGGCCGCCGGTGGCGTCGCAATCACGTGGATCGACTGCCCGAGCGTGGCGTGTTCGACCCCGAAAGCCGCACACTCGCCGACCAGACGGGTGGCATAGACGATTTCCTCGACCTCGGTCGGGCTCACCCGGTAACCGGAGGTCTTCATCATCTCGTCGCGCCGACCAATGAAATACAGGAAACCTTCGGCATCCCTGCGCACGTTGTCGCCGGAGAACACTGCGTATTCAGGTAGTTGCAGGCCCGGTGCCCGGCCGGGTGCGTCCGGGGCCAGCAACTTGTAGCGCTCGGCGGTCTTTTCGGCGTCGTTCCAGTAGCCCTGGCCCACCAGCGCGCCGCGGTGCACCAGTTCGCCCGGCTCGTCGGGGCCGCACGGGGTGCCGTCTTCGCGCAACACCAGGATCTCGGCATTGGGGATCGCTTTGCCGATGGAATCCGGCCGACGATCCACCTCCTCGGGCGGCAGGTAGGTGGAGCGAAACGCCTCCGTCAGGCCATACATCAGGAACGGTTTGGCCTTGGGCACACGCTGGCGCAACTGCGTCAGCGTCTCGCGCGGCATGCGCCCGCCGGTGTTGGCGAAATAGCGCAGGTGCTCGTTGATGGCGGCAGGCCACTCCATCTGCGTCAGCTGGATATAGAGCGGGGGGACGGCGGTCAGGCCTGTCACCTTCTCGCGCTCCATGGCCTTGAGCACGTCGCGCGGCATCAGGTAATTGAGCAACACGACCCGGGCGCCGACGTGGAAGGCTGTGGTCAACTGGCTGAAACCGGCGTCGAAGGACAGGGGCAAAGCGGCCAGCAAGGTGTCCTGCGCGTTGTTTTCGAGGTAACTGGCCACGCTCTTGGCACCGGCGACCATGTTGCGATGCGACAGCACCACGCCCTTGGGTTTACCGGTGCTGCCAGAGGTGTACAGGATGGCGGCCATGTCGACATCGATGACGCGGTGGCCGGCAATCGGGGGGCTGGCGAGCAGATCTGACCAAGTCCACACATTCAACCCCGCCGGTGCCTCCACCCTCGCGGCGGCCGTACCGCTGGCTGGCTCGGTCACCACGACATGGCGCAGGTCGGGGCAGTCGGCCAGTGCATCCTTCAAGAGCGCGAGCCTGTCGGGCGAAGTCACCAGCACGCGGACATTGCAGTCCTGCAGGATGAAGGCGACCTGCTCGGGCTTGAGCAGCGGGTTGACCGGCACAAAAACACCACCAGCGGCCGGCGCACCGAAACTGGC
>JANOUM010000509.1:0-1922 GCA_031416855.1 Rhodoferax sp.
GCCGGGGCGCTCAGCGTTGGCAACATGGCCAGTGGCGGCAGTGGCGCCAGGTCGGCGCGAACCGAGATGGTGCCCTGCACGTGCGTGTCGCCATCCGACTGCACCAGCACCTCGCCGCCGCTGGGCCCCTTGGCCTCGATCACGCTGGTGGGCGCAAGCACCACCGACTGCTTGCCGCGCAGCGTGACCCGGCCGTTTTCGCCGACGACTGCCGAATTGGCCTGGATGGTGCCGCTGTTGCGCACCAGGCCGCCATAGATGGAGATGTTGCGGGCGATCAGCGTGCCGACGTTGACCGCCTCTTCGCTGGTGTTGCTGATCTCGACCCGGATCGACGGGCGGTCGAGGTCGGACACCTCGACGCTACGGCCGGCCGCCAGCAGGATCACGCCGTTGGGTGCCTCGATCAGGCCGGAGTTGGCGACACGTGGTGCCACCAGCACCACCTGGCCGCCGGACGGCGTGCGGATGCGCCCTTCGTTGCGCACCTCGCCCGCACCCGGCGTGTCGCCAAAACGCAGCCGCCCGGCCAGAAAATCCTGGTCGCTGAGCTTGAGCGACGACACCACCAGGCCGGCCACGTCCACCTGGGAGCCGGCACCGAAAACAATGCCGTTGGGGTTGATGATGAAAACGCGCCCGTTGGATTGCAGGGCACCCAGAATGCGCGACGGATCGGCCCCGGTGACCCGGTTGAGGACGGAACTGCTGGCGTTTTGCTGCACGAAACGCGTCAGGCCACCCCGGTTGATGCCAAAACTCTGCCACTGGATGATGGCGCCGGGTGTGTTGGTGACGGTGAGCTGGTTGCCGCTGCCCTGGAAGGTGGCTTGTCCGCTGACGACCTGCGGGTTCTGCGGGTTGGCGATTGCGCCGACCGCTGCCATGGCGGCCAGCCAGACGGCTGCCCGCCGGTGGGCTGGCCGGGTGCGGTGCGCAATGGTGGTTGCCGGTTTGTCGTACATGGTCTGGTTCCATTCGGCGGATCCGTCATCCGCGTGTCTGCATACGCTTCATATTAGAGCGCCTGGCCTGATTTCGCTTGGCTACCCGGGGCCAGACTGGTTGCAGATTGTGGGAAACATCACAAATCGAAACAATCCGCGCCAGCCAGCTAGAAGAACCACATGGCGGAGCCGTGCAGGCGCCAGCTGCCCTTGCTGGTTGCCGTTGTGCTGCCGGCCGTGTTCTGCGCGCCCTTGAGCACATACCCGTAGTCGAAGCGGAAACTTGCACTGCGCTCCCAGGACCCGCGCAGGCCCAGGCCGATGCTGGAGATGGTCTGCGACACGATGGTGCCCGGGGCGACGTTGAACTTGACCCAGGCGGCGTCCAGGAATGCGATGGGCTGCACGCGCAGCCCGGTGATGCCGCTGCGCCCACCGACGTCCGGCCCCCAGACCTCGAAGCCGGTGCGTACTCCGCGGTCAGCGGCCACCTCGCGCTCGGAAAACCCGCGCACCGAGTCGGCCCCGCCCACGCCAAACTGCTCGGCCGAGATCAGCAGGTCGTTGGTGAACTGCGCGGCCAAGGCACCGCGCAGCGACCAGTCGGGCGACAGGCGCTCGGTGATGTTGGCCGACGCCTTGAGCGTGGTGAAGGATGCGTCCGCGCCGGCCCGCCCGCCGGGCTGGTTGAACGCGGCCGTGTCGCCCCGGCTGCCCCCCGCCAGGTTGTGGGTGAGGGTGAGCGAGGCGCCCAGGTCGCGTTGCGCCGAGCGCTGGTTGCCGCTGTAGCTCAAGCCCAGCGGCGTGACGCGCAGATCGGGCACCAGGCTGGGGCCACCGGCGGTGGGGATCACGCTGTTGCCGTAGTTGCGCCGGTCGATGGAGTACGAGAGTTTGTGGTCCCACTGGCCGATGCTGGCAAGGTTGCGGTTGTAGCGCGCGCCCAGGATCAGCCCGCTGCCGCTGACCGAGAAC
>JANOUM010000510.1:0-6190 GCA_031416855.1 Rhodoferax sp.
GGGTGGCGCTGGTGCTGCCGGCCGAGCTGTGCGGCCTGGTTGCCGTTCAAAAAGAGGTACAGGCCTGGGGCTCTTGTGCGCATCCCGGCGTCAGAACAGTCCGGAGATCTTCCCGTCGTCGTCAATATCGATGCGGGCGGAAGCCGGCTCCTTGGGCAGGCCGGGCATGGTCATGATGTCGCCGCAGATCATCACCACGAACTCCGCGCCGGCGGCCAGCCGCACCTCGCGCACGTTCACCATATGGCCCGAGGGTGCGGCCCGCAGCTTCGGGTCGGTCGAAAACGAGTACTGCGTCTTGGCGACACACACCGGGTAGTGGCCGTAACCCTCCTGCTGCAGCTTGGCGATCTTGGCACGCACGGCGGTGTCGGCGGAGATGTCGGCCGCACCGTAGACCTTGGTGGCGATCGCCTTCATCTTGTCCCACAGGCTGTCCTCGTCCTGGTAGACAAAACGCATGTCCGCCGTGCCGGACTCGGCCAGCTTGACCACCACCCGCGCCAGTTCCTCGGCGCCGGCCGAACCATCGGCCCAGTGTCGCGCCAGTACCACCGGCACACCCAGCCGGTCCATGTGGCGGCGCAGCAGGTCGAGTTCTTCCTGCGTGTCCGACGTGAAGTGGTTGATCGACACCACACACGGCAGCCCGTAATGGTTGCGGATGTTGTTCACATGCCGCTCCAGGTTGGGCAGGCCCTTCTCGACCGCCGAAGGGTTGGGTGTGTTCAGGTCCTTGGCGTCCACGCCGCCATGGTGCTTGAGCGCGCGCAGGGTCGCCACCACCACCGCGCAGTCGGGTCGCAGACCGGACTTGCGGCACTTGATGTCGATAAACTTTTCGGCCCCCAGGTCGGCGCCGAAACCGGCCTCGGTGACCACGTATTCCCCGAGTTTCAGCGCCGCCTGCGTGGCAGTGACGGTGTTGCAGCCATGTGCGATGTTGGCGAACGGGCCGCCGTGGATGATCGCCAGGTTGTTCTCCAGCGTCTGCACCAGGTTGGGCTTGATCGCGTCCTTGAGCAGCGCCGCCATGGCGCCCTGCGCCTGCAGGTCAAGGGCGCGGATCGGTGCCAGGTCGCGCGTGTAACCCACGATGATGTTGCCCAGCCGGTTTTTCAGGTCCTTGCGCGAGGTGGCCAGGCAGAAGATGGCCATCACCTCGGAGGCGACCACGATGTCGAACCCGTCCTCGCGCGCAAAGCCGTTGCCCGGCCCGCCCAAAGACACCACCGTGGAACGCAGCGCCCGGTCGTTCATGTCCATCACCCGACGCCATACGATGCGGCGAAGGTCGAAACGCAGCATGTTGCCGTGGTGGATATGGTTGTCGATCAGCGCCGCCAGCAGGTTGTGGGCCAGCGCGATGGCGTTGAAGTCGCCGGTGAAATGCAGGTTGATGTCCTCCATCGGAACCACCTGCGCATAACCGCCGCCAGCCGCGCCGCCCTTCATGCCGAACACCGGACCCAGCGAGGGTTCGCGCAGCGCGATGACGGCGCGTTTGCCGATGCGGTTCAGCGCATCACCCAGTCCGACCGTGGTGGTGGTCTTGCCTTCGCCGGCCGGCGTCGGGCTGATGGCGGTGACCAGCACCAGTTTGCCGTTGGGCCCGGTTTGCCGGTTGAGCCAGTTCAGGTCGATCTTGGCCTTGTAGTGGCCGTACGGCTCCAGCGCTTCGAGCGGGATGTTCAGGCGGTCCTGGGCCAGCTGCAAGATGGGCTTGAGGCTGGCTGCCTGTGCGATGTCGATGTCCGAAAGGGCCATGGTGTCTCCGTGTTGTTGGTGGTGGGCCGACACAATTGTGGCATCGCCGACCGCGCTGCAGAATGGGCCCGAGCCAGCCGGATGGCCGCGCTCCTGGCGCGACTTGCCTCCTGCCGGGGCACCCCATGCGGGCTGGCGGTAGCGACTGCACCGGGCCCTTCAGGCGGTCATCTTCACGACAGGCTGCACGACTGGCTTGACATTCATTTAACACATTGGTTAAATACTCACATGCCCCCGATTTCCACCGATGCCCTGAGCGCCGCCTTCGCCGCCCTGGCCGACCCGACGCGGCGCGCCATCCTGGCGCGTCTGGCCCAGGGCGAGACCCGTGTGGGCGAACTTGTCAAGCCGTTTGCGATCTCCGGCCCGGCCATTTCGCGCCATTTGCGGGTGCTTGAATCGGCACATCTGATCGAGCGCCAGGTCGACGCGCAATGGCGCATCTGCCGGCTGCATCCGCCGGGACTGCGTGTGGCCAATGACTGGTTGTCCGACTACCGCCGCTTCTGGGACGACAGCCTGGACCGCCTGGTCGAGGTGCTCGAACACGAAGCCGGAACGGCAACACCCCTGCCACCCGGCCCGGCCCCTGCAACGGGGCGCCGCGCGCGGCTGCCCTCGGCGCGCAAGGGTCGCGAACCCAACTCCATCGCCACCCGCACCAACAGGAAACGTCCATGAACGCACCCGAACGATTCACGCTGCAGTTGACCCGCTTCATTCGCGCGCCGCGCGACAAGGTTTTCGACGCCTTCGTCAAACCCGAGATGTTGGCGGCCTGGATGGGCTCACGCGGCACCCAGGTTGACTCCGCCCAGGCGGACGCGCGGGAGGGTGGCGCCTGGCGGGTGGCCATGCACGCACGTGACGGCAGCAGTTATGTCGTGGCCGGGCATTACCAGACGCTGCAACGCCCATCACGACTGGCCTACACCTGGCAGTGGGAAGGCGACAAAAGTCCGATGCCGCATGTACAGACCCTGATCGAGGTGGACCTGGCCGACAAGGACGGCGGTACCGAGCTGCGCATGACACACAGCGGCTTTCCGGCGGCCGGTGCAAGTGCCGCCCACCACCAGGGCTGGCAGTCCACCTTCAACCGGCTCAACGACCTGCTGGACCCGCTGGGCACTGCCGGCACGCTCACACTGCTGGGCGACCCGCGCAGCACCTACACCCGCACGGTGCGCATGGCACTGGCGGAGAAGGGCGTGGCCTACACCCTGCAGACCTGCGCGCCACATTCGCCCGAGTTGCTGGCGGTGCATCCGTTCGGCCGCATACCTGCGTTGCGCGACGGCGACACCAGCATCTGGGAGACCAGCGCCATCCTGAACTACGTCGAAGAGTGTTTCGACACCGGCACCTCGCTGCGCCCCGGCAACATCCTGGACCGCACCCGCGGCCTGCAATGGACCAGCGCCATCAACGCCTACCTGTACGACACCATGGTGCGCCGCTTCGTGCTGCAGTTCATCTTTCCACGCGGCGCCGGCGGACAGCCCGATCGCGGGGTGATCGACGCCGCGCTGGCTGACATGCCAACGCAATTCGCGGCCCTGGAGACGGCTTACGCCCGCACGCCCTACCTGGCAGGCAACGCGGTGTCGGGCGCCGACCTCCTGCTGGCGCCGATCCTGGCCTATGTGCAGCAGATGCCCGAAGGCGGTGCGCTGATGGCCCGCTACCCGAGCGTCTTGCGCGCGCAGGAGTTGATGCGCCAGCGCGCAAGTTTCAAGGACACCCAACCCCAATGACCATCAGGTCGCAATTCCGTTTCAACAAGGAGCACCCGCCATGAGTTATCTGCCCGGAAAATTCGTCTGGTTCGAACATGTGTCAAGCGATAGCGCCAAGGCGCGCGCGTTCTACGAAGCCCTGTGCGGCTGGAGCAGCCAATCGATGCCGATGCCGGACGGCCCCTACCACATCATCCAGAACGCAGGCGCCGGAATCGGCGGTTACCGAAATGCCGAGGGCGGCATGCCAAGCCACTGGTCCTCCTACCTGTCGGTGGCCGATGTCGACGCAGCGCTCGCAGCGGCGCGCGCCGCCGGCGCGACGGTGCTGATGCCCGCTACCGACTTCGGTGGTGTCGGGCGCGCCGCCGCGATCGCCGACCCGACCGGGGCTGCCGTATGCCTGTGGAAAGGCGCGCAGGGTGACCCGGCCGATGTCGAGAGGACCCCCGTGGGCGGATGGTTCTGGAACGAACTGTTCACCAAGGACGCCAAAACCGCCGTCGCGTTCTACGAGAAGGCGTTCGGTTTTACGCACGACAGCATGGACATGGGGCCGCAGGGCACCTACTACATGCTGAAAGACGCCGCCGCCAAGATGCGCGCCGGGGTGATGCAACAGCCCCCCGGCATGGACGCGCCGTCGCACTGGCTGCCCTATATCCATGTGGCCGACTGCGACGCGGCGGTGACCAGGGCCACAAAGCTAGGGGCCAGGTCCATCATGGTGCCCCCGACCGACATACCGAATGTGGGCCGTTTCGCGGTGTTGATCGACCCGGTGGGCGCTGCGGTCGCCATCATCAAAGGCGTTTAGCACCCTGATGCTCCACAGGCATCAGGCCAGAGCGCGCCCGGGACAGCGCGAAGCCCGTCCGGCGGCCACAGCTGTCCATCCATTTTCAAACTCAAACCGGAGGTTTCGATGATTCCAGTCACAAGTGCCATGCTGGCCGCCTTCTTTGGCATCTTGGGGGCCGTGCTGACGCTGCGAGTCATCCTGAGCCGCGTGCGCCTGAAGATCGTTGTTGGTGATGGCGCCAACTCCGACATGGCCAAGGTGATCCGGGCGCACGCCAACTTCACTGAGCAGGTTCCATTGGCGCTCCTTTTGTTCACCCTGGCGGAGTTGTGCGGTGCGCCCCGCGTGCCTTTGTATCTGCTCGGCGCATTGCTGGTGCTGGCCCGATGCCTGAGCGCCTGGGGGCTGTCGAGTGCGGCCGGATTGTCTACCGGTCGCCAGGCCGGCGCCGGCATGACCCTGGTGTACATGGTTGCTACCACAGGCTTGCTCGTCTATTCGCTCGTGGGCCGGTGATCAGGGCAACGCCTGGAAGCTGCACGCAGCTGCGCTCATCAGGGCATGCCAGAGACGCCCCGTCCACCTGGTTCGTGGCACCGGCGACGCGTCTGCAGGTCGCAGGCTGCGCGCCGCAGGGTCAAAGCGCGAGCAACGCCCGCGCGAACGCCCCCAGGTACACATCGAACTCCTGCAGGTCGTTGTGCCCCGCGCCCGGCACACGCAGCACCGTGGCCTGGGGTGCCAGCGCCTTGAGCGCCTCGCTGTGGCTGGGGGCGATCAGCGGGTCCCGTTCGCCGTGGATCAGCAGCACCGGGCTGCGGATGCGGCTGATCAGGCTGTCGGTGCGCATCGGGTAACGCAGCACCCTCTGCGGCACCCACGCATAGTGTTCGGCGGCCAGCGCCGCCATGCTGCGGTACGGTGACACCAGCACGGTCAGATCCGGTGCCCGGCTGGCCGACAGATCGGCAGCCAGTCCCGCCGCCAGGCCGGAGCCCAGCGAGCGGCCGTAAATCACTACCTTGCGCCCGGCGTAGTGCGGCCCTACCGCGTCCCAAGCCGCCCGCACGTCGGCGCGTAGCTGGTCTTCGCTCTCGATCTGCCCGGTGCTCTTGCCATAACCGCGGTAATCGAGCATGAACAGGTCGAAATTGACCCGGCGGTAGTACTCGGGATTGACGAACCAAGTGGCCAGGCTGCCCCCATTGCCGTGCAGGAAGAAGACCACCCCCTTGGGCTCGGGCAGGCGCAGGTGCAGCGCGGACAACCGGGCACCGGGAACGTCGATGGCGACTTCATGGATGTCGTCGGCCTGCGCCAGCGGCTGGCCGGCCGGCAGCACCGTGGGTGCGAACAACAGCTTTTCCTGGCGCATCCACAACCACGCCAGCGCGCCCGCATACAGCGCCAGGCCCACAAGGGCGACAAGCAACACGGTGGTGGCGAGGGTCATCAGGCGTGGGCGGCGCGCGGACATGCAGTGCAGCTCGAAAAGTGAACCTGCAGTTTATCGCGCAGCGTGGATCGGCCGCTTTCTCGCGCAGAATCAGGCCATGCATTCTGACGTACAGGAACACCAGGAGGAGGCACTGGAGACCCTGCTCAAGGGCGCACATGCCGCGCTGGACCATGGCGACGTGCGTTCGGGACGGGAGCTCTCGCAGCGCATCCTCAAGGTGGCCGAGGGGTCCGGCCAGCGCCATTTTGAGGCCCGGGCGCTGTTGTGCCTGGCGCATTGCGACCGCATGTTGTCGCGCTACCGGCGCGCGCACCGCGCCAGCCAGCGCGCCGCCCAGTTGTTCCAGTTGCTTGGCGACACCTCGGGCGAAGTCATGGCGCTCACGACCCATGCATTCGTCTCGATCAACCTGGGGCGCAA
>JANOUM010000511.1:0-2746 GCA_031416855.1 Rhodoferax sp.
GCCAGGTCGGGACGGCGCCGGTACATCTCCTTGAACAGCGTCGTCGACGACACCAGGGCCGAGCGCCCGCCGCTGCGCGCCGTCTGCAGGCACAACAAGGCCACGAGGTCGCAGGAGTCGGTGTGGAAGGTCTGTCGTTCGTGCGTCTGGTAGATGCGCACGTTCGGATCGGTCGAGCTCAGACCCATGTCGCGCACATGGCCCAGCAGGTGGCCCTGCGCGTTCTGCGGACGGGCCGTGCCCAGATGGGCGCCGAGCACCATGAAGGCGACGGCGGCGCGGCGGCGGCCCCAATCCCCCACCGGCATGCCGCGCAGCAAGGCAAAGCCTCGCCCTGCCAGCACCTCGGTCAGCACTGTGCGCAGGCGCGGTTCCAACAGGGGCAGCGGCAGGTCGGCGGCACGCAGGGCGGTCAGGTCGGCCCCGCTGGCGCACAGGCACCCGGCCAGCTGGCCGAGTTCGTCCCATTGCGCGACCGTCAGCTGTTCGACCCAGTCGCCGCGCGCGGCCATGGCAGGGCCATACCAGTCGGCGCCGGACGGTTGTGTTGCCGCCAGCGCGACGTCGTTCACAGAAGTTGCTTCACCCTGCGGGCTGCGGGGCCGAGCCCCGTCGGGTGGCCGTGCGGTGCGCATCGCCTTTCCCTCGCCCCGGTCAGACGGTGATCCTGCGTGCGCGGGCCACCACGGGCCAGGATTCGGCTGCCGCGCCGTCGCGCACCGCCCACACATCACTGTGCAGCGCCATGGTGGGGCAGATGTGGCGCGGAATACCGTACAGCACGTCGCCGACCTGGTAGTCCGCGGCGCGGGTCGTCTGCAACACCAGATGTTCTTCGCTGTGGGTGGTGGCAACAGCATCCTCCAGGCCGATCAGGCGCACCCGGGGGTGGGGCATCTCGGACGCCACCGCCTTGTGGCCGAGGTCGAAACACAACAGCCCGGGCGCCGGTTTGCTGAGCACGCGGGTCATCAACAGGGCTGCGTGCTCGAAGTGGTGGTCGGGGCAGACGCCTTCCTGGCCGAAATCCCACAGCACCGTGGTGCCGGCGCCAACCTCGACGCCGCCCTTGCGGGCCATCAGCGCGAAGGTGGGCGTGCCGCTGACGACCATATTGGGCACCGGCAGGCCCTCGCCCAGCAGTTGCTCGCGCAGGGCCCAGACCGGAGCGAATGCCGCGTCGGCCGCGGCCTCCAGGTCTTTCGAATCGGCAGCGCGCAGGTGCCCGTCGTAACCATGCAGGCCGGCGGCCCGCACACCGGGCGCCTGGCAGAGGTCACGGTACAACTGCAGCGCGGCCGGGCCAGGCAGGATGCCGGTGCGGTTCATGCCGACGTTGATGTCTACATACAGCGGGATGACGATGTTCTCGGCCACCGCGGTGGCGCTGATGGCCGCCAGGTTGCGTGTGTCGTCGACCAGCGTCGACAACGTCGCGTCGGGGAAACGGCGCATCAGCGTGGCCAGGCGGCGCAGGTTAGGCCCCACGGGCTGGTAGGCCAGCAGGACGTCCCGCCCTCCGGCGGCGAGCGTCATCTCGACCTCGGCGATGGTGGAGGTCTTGAACTTGCGGATGCCAGCGGCAAGTTTCATCTGGATGATCTGCGGCAGCTTGTGCGTCTTGACGTGCGGGCGCAGCCGCTCGGCACTGCCGGCCATCGTGATCATGCGCTGCAGGTTGGCCTGGATGCGGTCGGGGTAGACCAGCAAGGCGGGAGTCGCAATCGCGGAGGCGTTGGAGATGGTGTACCAGTCGGCCATGGTGTCTCAGTCTTTCAGAGTGTGGATCGGAATGTCCCGGGATTGTCTCAGCGCGTCAAGCTCGGTGCAGCTTCGGCTGGCGAAACAGCGTGCCACCGCGTCGTGGGTCGTCGCGGCGAACATGCTTGTCAGGCTGCTGTCGGCCACCCCGGCCACTTGGCACAGGGCGGCGGCAAAATGCGGCTCCAGCGCCGCCACCGCGACCCGGCCGTCCAGGCATGGGTAGATACGGTAACCGGCGTGGGCGCCACCGACCGCGCCGGCGGGCAGGGTCAGGCCCCAGCTGCGTGGCAACCCCAGATAGGCCGACGCGCTGGCCAGGGCCACTTCGACAAACACCCCCTTGCCGCTGCGCTGGAACTGCAGCACCACCTGCAGCACCGCCTCGGACGCCATCAGCGACCCGCCCATGTCGGCGTACAGGGTCGGCGGCAGGTTCAGGCCGGTCACCTGGTTGTTCTCTGCCATGTAGGTCAGGTCGTGTCCGGGTTCCTCGGCGCGCGCGCCATGGGAGCCGACGATGGCGACCTGGCACAGCGCGGGATGCCGCCGGTGCAACGGCTTCCAGGCCAGGCCCAGCCTGGCCAGACCGGACGGGCGGAACGAGGTCAGCAGGACATCGGAGTGGGCCAGTTGCCGCTCCAGCAACTGCTGGCCGACGTCGGTGCGCAGGTCGGCCTGCAGCACCTTCACCTTGGCGTGCATGCCATCGTAGGCCTGCTGGTTGTAGTGGCGCATCGGATCGCCGGCGGGGGGCTCGATCTTCGAGCAACGTGCCCCCATGGCCGCCAGACGCACCAGGGCCATCGGGCCGGGAATATTCAATGCCAGGCTGAGAATGCGGATGCCGCGCAACGGTTTCAAGGGGGAGGGAGTGCAGGACGCAGGGGGCATGGTGTCCTGCAATTTACCCTATGTCGTGGGGATTGCGTGGGGTCGGGATTGCGTGGGGTCAGGTCTTGCCTTTTGCCTTACTCGAAAACGA
>JANOUM010000512.1:0-2080 GCA_031416855.1 Rhodoferax sp.
GGTGTCCTCCAGCCCCGCGATGTAGGCAATACGTTCATGCCCGTGTTGCACCAGGTACTGCGCAGCCAGCCTGCCACCCTGGTAGTTGTCGGTGGTGACCGAACTGGTGTTCCGGCTGTCGCGGATGGTGCGGTTGAACAGGACGACCGGAATGCCGGCGTCGGAGCAGCGCAGCGCCAGCGCATTGGACAGCGAGGTGGACGCCATCACCAGGCCATCGATCTGGTATTGCAGGATTTCGGTCAGCACCGCGTCGGCATCGCGCGAGTCGGCGATGAACAGCAGCACGTGGTAACCATCGCGCTGCAGGCGCTGCGAAATGCGCTCCAGCACCACCGGGTAGAACTGGTTCTCCAGGTAGGACATCACCACGCCGATCATGCGGCTGCGCCGCGTGATCAGGCTGCGCGCAATGGCGTTGGGCCGGTAGCCGAGCTTGCGCGCCGCATCCTCCACCTTGGCGCGTGTCACGTCGGACACACTGGCACCCGGCGTGAAGGCCCGGCTCACGGCCGACTGCGACACCTGGGCCAGGCGGGCGACATCGAGCGAGGTGACGGCGGCCATGTCAGCGCTCCAGGGCGTCGACCGACACCCGCAAACCATGGAAACCACAGGGCAAGCCGTGTGAGACTGCGGAACTGGCTGTGCCAGGCCGCTGGTCTCGCCCCCTTGGGGGTGCGAGTGGGCTACACACAGTGAGCCCAAACGGGGGGTGACTTCATATCAGCGCGCGGTCCAGCCGCCGTCGACCATCAAGGCGGAGCCGGTGACCAGGGTGCTGGCATCGGAGGCGAGGAACACCACCGCCCCCATCACCTCGTCAAGGCGCCCGACCCGGCCTAGCGCAGTGCCACCCTCGGCAAAGGCTCGGAACTGCGGGTCGGCCAGCATCGGCGCGGTCATCGCGGTCTCGATGTAGGTGGGGCAGACGGTGTTGACGCGAATGCGATGCGCACCGAGTTCCCAGGCCAGCGCCTTGGTCATGCCTTCGACCGCGTGTTTGCTGGCGCAGTACAGGCTGCGCTTGGGTCCGCCCACATGCCCCATCTGGCTCGACACGGTGATGATGGAGCCGCCGCGCCCGGCTTTCAGCATACCGCGCGCCACCTCGCGGGTGACGAACACCGTGGCGCGCACGTTCAGGCCCATCACCAGGTCGTAGTCGGCGTCCTGCATGTCGGTGATCAGCGACGGACGGTTGGTGCCGGCATTGTTGACCAGAATGTCGAACGGCCCGGTTTGCGCGACGTAGGCCGTCACGGCAGCCGAATCGGTCACGTCGATCTGCCCGGGCGTGGCCCGGCCGCCGTCGGCGCAGATGTCGGCGCAGGCGGCCTCGACCTCGCCCGCCGTGCGCGCAATCAGAAACACATGCGCACCGGCCTGGGCCAGCGCATGGGCCGCCGCCAGGCCGATGCCACGCCCGGCGCCAGTGACCAGCGCAGTGCGGCCATCGAGGCGAAACGACGGTGTGCGCAAACTGGGCAATGGGCCCTCGCGGGTGGTCACGCGGCTGTCACCGGCCGGGGCAGTTGTCATCTGGAACCTCCATGCTGCGCATCGCGGAATTCGCCCTTGGGAGCGGCCCGGCGGCGCTCATCAGGCATCCTGCATGCTGCGCATTGCGGAATTCGCCCTTGGGAGCGGCCCGGCGGCGCTCATGCCAGCGCTGGCACGGGCTTGTACCACGGCACCTCGGCGCGGGTGCCGTAGCGCCGCACCCGCAGGTTGGCCTGCTCGCCGTGGCCGGCGAAGTTCTCCATGTGGCACAGGCGCGAACAGTACTCACCCACCAATGCGGAGGCCTCGTTGGTCAGCACCTTCTGGTAGGTGCAGGTCTTGAGGAACTTGCCCACCCACAGGCCGCCGGTGTAGCGTGCGTTCTTGTTGGTGGGCAGCGTGTGGTTGGTGCCGATCACCTTGTCGCCGAAACTCACATTGGTGCGCGGGCCCAGGAACAGGGCGCCGTAGTTGGTCATGTGGTTGAGGAAATAGTCCGGGTCGCGCGTCATCACCTGCACGTGTTCGGAGGCCAGCTCGTCCGCCTTGGCCAGCATCTCCTCGTAACTGTCGCAGA
>JANOUM010000513.1:0-7212 GCA_031416855.1 Rhodoferax sp.
CCAGGGCCGGGCGGCGGGCAAAAGCGCCCCGGGCAGCGGCTGGTGTTTCATCCGCCGTGCAGCCTGCAGCATGGCCAGCGGGTCAAGGGCGTGGTCGAACAGCAACTCGCTGCCCTGGGGTTCGACATCCGCATTGCCGACAACGAACCACACCTGTGCTGCGGCTCTGCGGGCACCTACAGCGTGCTGCAGCCCGAACTCGCGACCCAGCTGCGCGACCGCAAGCTGGCACATCTGCAGCAGATGGCGCCCGAAACCATCGTCAGCGCCAACATCGGCTGCATCACGCATCTGCAAAGCGGCACCCGCACCCCGGTGCGGCACTGGGTCGAGGTGTTGGACGATGTGTTGCGTCAGTCGTAGGCCGTGCGGCCTGCAGACCCGCGCTGGTCAGCGGGACCCGGCACGCTCGAGGCGTCTGGCGACACCGCCGCTGCTGCAGCGCCGTGCGGTCAGGCGAGCGCCGCCTCGATATCGTTGACCAGGCTTGCCGGCGTGTCGGTGGGGGCATAGCGCTTGAGCACCGCGCCGTCACGGCCGACCAGAAACTTCGTGAAGTTCCATTTGATCGCCTTGGTGCCCAGCAGGCCGGGCGCCTCGGCCGCCAGCCACTGGTACAGGGTATTGGCGGTGGGGCCATTGACATCGATCTTGGCCATCATCGGAAAGGTCACGCCGTAGTTGGCCTCGCAGAACGAGGCGATCTCGCCGTCGCTGCCCGGGTCCTGGGCGCCGAACTGGTTGCAGGGGAACCCCAGCACCACCAGACCGCGCGAAGCGTAGGCCTGGTGCAGTTTTTCCAGCCCCGCGAACTGCGGCGTGAAGCCACAGGCGCTGGCGGTGTTGACGATCAGCATCAACTTGCCCTTGAATACCTGCAGCGCGACCGGCTTGCCATTGATCCGGTTTGCGGTGAAATCGTAGACGCTGGCCATGAACGCTCCAGGTAAATGACTCCCGGCCTGGGAGCGCGCCCACCTTACCAGCAATCCGGCGCCCTCGATGCGCGAGGGGGGAGGGCGACCGGCCACAGTGGCAGCGTTGCATCACTGTACGCAACCGCCAACCATGCGTTGTACATGGCCAAGCACATGGGCCGCAACCGGGTCGAGAGGACCGAGCCGGACGGCTCATTGACAGCTTCGGACTTCCAGCGTTTGCGCCGCCACTGAGCAGCGCCCGCGCAATCCGGATCAGCCGTGCAGGTTGTCGTTGCGGGCTATGTCGAGCAGGTGTTCGACTTCGGCGCGGTACTTCACGCAATTGCTGGCGTGCCAGCGCTTGATCTGCCACATCACCAGCACAATCACCAAGCCGAATGCGGTGATCGCGCCGAAGGTGTGCAGGCCCAGGCCGGCCGACAGGCTGTAGGCAGCCCCCAAGGCCAGAATACAGGCCTGCTCGTTGAAGTTCTGCACCGCGATCGAACGCCCCGCCCCCATCAGGTTGTGGCCACGGTGCTGCAGCAGGGCATTCATCGGCACCACCAGGAACCCTCCCAGGGCGCCCAGCATGATCAGGAAGGGCGCGGCGACCCAGACGTTGTCGATGAAGATCAGCAGGATGATCAGCGCCCCCATGCCGATGCCCAGCGTGATCACCCGCGGCCCGTCTTCGAGCCGCATCTTGAGTGATGCCACCACCGCACCCACCGCCATGCCGATGGCCACCACGCCCTGCAATGCCGATGCCTGGGTGACCGAATAACCCAGGGCCGTCGCCGCCCAAGCCAGCACGATGAAGCGCAGGTTGCCGGCCACGCCCCAGATCAGGGTGGTGGCGGCCAGCGAGATTTGCCCCAGCTTGTCGCGCCACAGGCGCATGTTGCAAGTCCAGAAGTCGGGCACCAGGCTGGCCAGGCGCTTGGGCAAGGGGCGCATTTCCACGCCGGTGTCGGGGATGTGGGTGTTGAACCAGGCCGCCAGCAGGTAGACGAAGATCAGGATGCTGATGGCGGCTTCGGGCGCGGTATCGATGCCGGTGTCGATCAGCGGAAAATCAACTCGCAGCAGAAGCGGCGCGATGACTGGGCCGACCATCTGCCCACCCATCAACACACCCAGGATGATCGAGGCGATCGTCAGGCCTTCGATCCAGCCGTTGGCCTTTACCAGCTGGGACGCCGGGAGGAGTTCGGTCAGGATGCCGTACTTGGCCGGTGAATAGGCGGCGGCGCCAAGGCCCACGATGGCGTAGGACATCAGCGGATGGGTGCCGAACAGCATCAGCAGGCAACCCGCCACCTTGATGAAGTTGCTGATCAGCATCACCCGGCCCTTGGGCATGGAATCGGCGAAGGCGCCGACGAACGGTGCCAGGATGACGTAGAACAGCGCAAACATCGGTACCAGTGCCGCCTGCTGCCATTCGGGTGCCTTGCTGCTGCGCAACAACTGAACCGCTCCCACGAATAGGGCATTGTCGGCCAGCGAGCTGAAGAACTGCGCCGACATGATGGTGTAGAACCCGCGCTTCATGCAGTGGTGTTGGGGTCATCAGGTGTCCTGATGCCAGGACGTATTGATCTGGTCTCCAAGGTGCGCAGGTTATATCATGGACCTGCCACCCAACCATGCTGCATGCCGCGTCCGATACACGCCACCATTCACACCGCCGCCTTGCGCCACAACCTGGCGCAGGTTGCCAAGTCCGCGCCGGACGCCAAGGTCTGGGTCGTCGTCAAGGCCAACGCATACGGGCACGGCATCGAACGGGTGTTCGACGGGGTGCGCGCCGCCGACGGCTTTGCGCTGCTCGACCTGTCCGAGGCCGAACGCGTGCGCTCACTGGGCTGGCGCGGCCCCATCCTGCTGCTCGAGGGCGTCTTCGAGGCGCGCGATCTGGAGCTGTGTTCGCGGCTGGGCCTGTGGCACACGGTGCACTGCGAGGAGCAGATCGACATGCTGGCGGCCCACAAGACCAACGTGGCGCACCGGGTGTTCCTCAAGATGAACAGCGGCATGAACCGACTCGGGTTCAAGCCGCACCGTTTTCGCGCCGCCTGGACGCGGCTGGATGCTTTGCCGCAGGTCGAGGAAATTTCGCTCATGACGCATTTCAGCGATGCCGACGGGCCGGCCGGTGTGGCGCACCAGGTGGCGGTGTTTGCCGCTGCCACGCGCGACCTGCCGGGTGAGCGCAGCCTGAGCAACAGTGCTGCGACCCTGCGCCATATGGGCGCCGCTGGCGCGGACGCGGGCCAGGCGCTGGAGTCTGACTGGATCCGGCCCGGCATTGCCACCTATGGCAGCGCGCCCGACTATCCGCAGCACGATGCGGCTGGTTGGGGCCTGCAGCCCGCCATGAGCCTGTCGGCCAGCATCATCGCGGTGCAGGAGTTGCAGGCCGGCGACTGCGTTGGTTACGGCTCCGGGTTCGTGGCGTCCGGGGCCATGCGAATCGGCGTGGTGGCGTGTGGTTATGCGGACGGTTACCCGCGCGGCTGTCCCACCGGTACACCGGTGCTGGTGGGCGGAGTCCCGGGGCGCACCATCGGGCGCGTCAGCATGGACATGCTCACGGTCGACCTCGACCCGTTGCCCGGGGCTGGCATCGGCACCGAAGTGACTCTCTGGGGCCAGGCGCCAGGTGGGGCCACCCTGTCGATCGACGCCGTGGCCCATGCGGCGGGCACCGTCGGCTACGAACTGATGTGCGCGCTGGCGCAACGCGTGCGGGTGCTGGTCGCCTGAGGGCCCGGTCAGGCGCGCGCCGCAACCCGCACCAAAATTGACGCAGCGCAGGGCGGTGCCTTCCATATCCGGTGGAACCGGAGTACATTGATTTTTCCGAGGAATGATCGATGGAATTCAAGGACTACTACCAGCAGATGGAACTCACCCGGGAGGCTACTGCCGACGACATCAAGAGGTCCTATCGCCGCCTTGCGCGCAAGTACCATCCTGACGTCAGCAAGGAGCTCGACGCCGAGGCCCGGTTCAAGGAGTTTGGCGAGGCCTATGAAGTGCTGAAGGATCCCGAGAAGCGGGCCGCCTACGACCGCCTGAGCGACAGTTGGAAGCCGGGCCAGGAGTTCCAGCCGCCGCCGGACTGGAACACCGGTTTCGAAGCGCCGGGCCGGGGCTTTGACGAGGAAGACCTGCGCGAGCACAGTGACTTTTTCGATGCCTTGTTCCGGCGTGCCGGTGCGCCCGGCGGCGCACGGCGCAAGACGTCCGCCGGGTTCCATCCGGCCGGCGAAGACCGCCATGCCAGGATCCAGATCGACCTGGAAGACGTCTACCTGGGCGCGTGGCGCAAACTCAGTTTGCAGGTGCCCGAAGTCGACGCGCAGGGTCGCGTCTCGGCGCGAGAGCACCAGGTCGAGTTCATGATTCCCAAGGGCATTCGTGCCGGCCAGCATATCCGACTGGCCGGCCAGGGGGGCGCTGGCCTCGGGGACGGCCCCGCCGGTGACCTGTACCTGGAAGTCGAGTTCCGGCACCATGCCCACTACCGCGTCGACCAGCGTGACGTCTACCTGGATCTGCCGGTGGCACCCTGGGAGGCGGCGCTGGGTGCGCAGATCGAGGTACCGACGCCCGGCGGCGAGGTCGAACTGACGATACCGCCGGGCTCAGGCGCAGGGCGCAAGCTGCGCTTGCGCGGGCGCGGCATTCCCGGCGCTACGCCGGGAGATTTCTACTTCGTCTTGCAGATCGCCTTGCCGGCGGCGGATTCCGAGCCGGCGCGCGCCGCGTTCCAGGCCATGGCGCAGCAGTTTTCGTCATTCCACCCGCGTGCCAGATGGGGAGCAGCAGCATGAACAGTGGCAACAACGATCCGGGCGGGTCGCCGGTCCGTGCCCCGATTCTCGAGGACCTGACCGACCTCACACTGGAAGACCTGTGCCGTGCGTGCGATGCACCCACCGCGCTGCTGCTGGAACTGGTCGAGGAGGGCGTGATCACGCCCTCGGGCAACTTCAGCACGCAGTGGCGCTTCACGGGCCTGCATCTGCGCCATGCGCGGGTGGCGGTGCGGCTGCAGCGCGATCTGGGTGTCAACCCCGCCGGCGCGGCGCTCGCCTTGCAGTTGATGGAGGAACTCGATACCCTGCGTGCACGGCTGCACGCATTTGGCGTGCGGCGTTGAAGCGCCCTGGAATCCGGCCTCTTGATCGCAAGGACACCCCATGTACCAACGTATCCTGGTTCCCGTCGACGGCAGTGACACGTCGCGCAAGGGTTTGGCGGAGGCCGTCAAGCTGGCCAGCGTGACCGGAGGCCAGTTGCGCCTGCTGCATGTGGTCGACGAGCTCGCCGCAGCGATGGGCATGTCATCCGACGGCGGGATGTCGGCCAATGTCTTCGAATTGCTCAGGCAGGGTGGCGAGCAGGTACTGGCCGAAGGCGTGGCGTTGGCGCAGGCACAACATGTCGTGGTCGACACGCTGTTGATCGAAGGATTTGCCGGGCGCCTCAGCGACCATGTTGCGGAGCAGGCCGGTCTGTGGGGCGCAGAGCTGGTGGTGCTCGGTTCGCACGGGCGCCGCGGCGTGGGGCGGATGGTGATGGGCAGCGATGCCGAGCAGATCATCCGGAGCTCGCCGGTGCCGGTGCTGGTGGTGCGGGCGGCCGACCCGCCTCAGTGAGGCGGCGGGTACAGCCCACGCACCCGGGCGTGCAACCGGGTCAGGCCGAGCAGTGCGTCGGTGAACGGGGTTGCCACGCCGGTCAGACCGCCGAGTTCCTTCACCGCGCCGACCAGCGCGTCGAGCTCCACCGCCCGTCCGGCCTCCACGTCCTGCAGCATCGAGGTCTTGAACGGGCCGAGCTTGCGCGTGACGCCGTTGCGGTCCTCGGGCTGCTGGTCGATGGTGATGCCCATGCGCGCGCCGATCTCCTTGGCCTCCGCCATCACGTGCGAGCAAAAGCCGCGCACAAGGTCATCGTCCAGGATGCTGTGGCTGTCTGCGCCGGTGATTGCGCTGACGGGGTTCATCGTCATGTTGCCCCACAGCTTGAACCAGATCTCCTGTTGGATGCGGTCGGTCACCGGGGCGTCGAACCCGGCACGGGTGA
Organism: Rhodoferax sp.; assembly: GCA_031416855.1. Lineage (GTDB taxonomy): Bacteria > Pseudomonadota > Gammaproteobacteria > Burkholderiales > Burkholderiaceae_C > CAISIP01. Next base: position 6,024 of record JANOUM010000513.1, read on the forward strand.
ACAAGGCGGCCAGGGCGTGCACGCGTGCACTCGGCCGGCCCGACGGCTCGCCCAGGATGATCCGGTTGCCGAAGCCGTGCCGCACGACACCGGGGCGCCGCACCGTGCAACTGGCGTGGACCACGCCACCCAGGATGCACTGCGCAGGCACCGCGGCCGTGATCTCGCCGCCCGGGTCGACCGCGCGCAGGCGCATGCCCTGGAGCTGAGCGCCGAAACCCTGCAGGAACCACCAGGGCACGCCGTTCATGGCCGTCAGCAGCACCGTGTCGGGGCCCAGAAGCGGTGCCAGTTGCCCTGCGACATCACGCATGGCCGGGGCCTTGACCGCCACCACCACCAGATCCTGATGCCCGATGGCGCGGGCGTCATCGCTGGCATGGACGCGGTGGGTCTGCACCAGCGGCGTCTCGGCCGCGCCGCTGTGCAGTTGCAGGCCGTCGCGCTCCAGGGCCGCCAGCGTTGCGCCGCGGGCCAGCATCGATACCGTGCATCCTGCGCGCGCCAGGCCGGCTGCCAGCCAGCCCCCGATGGCGCCGGCACCAACGACGCAGACCTTGGCGAACCGGCGGGACGTGGGGTCTGTGTTGTCCTCGCTCATTGCCGGTAGCCTGTGTCGAGCCGGTCCACCTGGCGCACCAGGGCGTCGAACACGTCCTGGCCGGCACCGAGCCGGGGATTGAACTGCAGCGCGTCGCGGGTGCACTTTTGCGCCACCGCCGGCGCAATCGGAATCGCGGGCCCCATGCTGAGGGTGGCCAGCTGAATTTCGCACGCCCGCTGCAGGGTCCACAGTATGGCGAAGGTCTGCGCCAGCGTCTGGCCCCAGGCCAGCAGGCCGTGGTTGCGCAGGATCAGGGCCTGTCGTGTTCCGATGCTCGCGAGCAGGCGCGGCGCTTCCTCTGCGTGGATGGTGATGCCTTCAAAGTCGTGGTAGGCCACCATGTCGTGCAGCTGCGCACTGTAAAAGTTGGTCTGCTGCAGGCCACCCTGCAGGCAGGCCACCGCGGTGCCCGCCGTGGTGTGGGTATGCATCACACAATGGGCGCCGGGCAGGCCCTCGTGAATCGCGGCATGCACGGTGAACCCGGCCGGATTCACCGCGTGGGTGGAGCCGTCCAGCACCCGACCCTGGACATCGATCTTCACCAGGTTGCCGGCGGTGACCTCGCTGTAGTGCAGCCCGAAC
>JANOUM010000514.1:0-3572 GCA_031416855.1 Rhodoferax sp.
GGCCAGGGCGAGAATGGCAGCCGGTTCGACGGGATGGAGCTCGACATCCATCTGCGAGAACATCCGCAGTCCGTCGGCAGCGATGTCCGCCCGGCCGGCTTTCTGCTTCTTGGCCGCTACGCTGACCATCTCAAAGGGCAACAAGGAGGGCGCGTGCAAGGCCTTGCCTTGGATGCGCTCTGCTGCCAGCGGCTGCGACTCTTCCTGGAACACCAGACCGGCCAGTGTGCTGCAGTCCACCACCAGTGGCGGCAGGACCATGTAGCGTGGTGGGGGCTCCGCCACAAACAGCCGCTGGCTCAACGGGAATCCCGGTCGGCGCGGATGATGTCCACACCGAGTGGGACGCCGGTGACAGGGCCGGGGTATTTGGCGTTCAATTCAGCAACCACCTGCTCTACCGTCTTCCAGCCTTGTCGGACGATGGGGTAGCCGCGTGGGTCAAATCCAACCACCCTTCCCTCGTGGCCCATCGGGATATCCGGCCTTAAAGCGCCCGTCTCGCCACCGTTTACTGCCTGTTCGATCAGGAACATCAGCTCGCCTTGCAGTGATCGGTGGTTGCGCGCAGCCCGTTGGCGCAAGGCTTCTGCCCATTGCTCTGGTACGTCTTTGACAGAAATATTTGCCATATCGGATCCAAAATGCTTGTGTATGGCAGTTTAGATTCAATATGACTCCAGGGCAAATGCAAAGTGACGCCGCAGGGTCATGGCGGAAGGAGGGCGAGCAACACAGTGGCGATCAGATCGCATCCTGCGGCGCCCGCAGCCGTCAACCCGCCGACAGCGGCCGCAGCAATTCCGCCAGATCACTCTCGGTAAACAGCGGCTGCTTGCGCGCAGTGGCACCGCTGTACATACTCTCGGCCAGCGCCGCCTTGCGCTCCTGCAGTGCGAGGATGCGCTCCTCGATCGTGCCCTGGGCCACCAGCTTGACCACCCACACGCTCTGGGTCTGCCCGATGCGGTGGGCGCGGTCTGTGGCCTGGTTCTCGACCGCCGGGTTCCACCACGGGTCGTAGTGGATGACGGTGTCGGCCTGCGGCAGGTTCAGGCCCACGCCACCGGCTTTGAGGCTGATCAGGAACAACGGTACTTGGCCGCTGGTGAATTGCTCGATCAGCGCGTCGCGGTTCTGGCTCTGGCCGGTCAGTTTGACCCAGCGGAGCTTGCGTTTTTCCAGCTCGGCCTCGATCAGCGTCAACATGCTGGTGAACTGCGAGAACAGCAAAATCCGCCGTCCCTCGGACAACATCTCCGGCAGCAGCTCCATCAGCTGCTCCAGTTTCGCCGATACCTTGACCTTTCTGGCGGCAGCCATTTTGAGCAAATGCGGATCGCAGCAGACCTGGCGCAACTTGAGCAAGGCGTCCAGGATGGTGATCTGCGATTTGGCCAGCCCTTTGCTGCTCAATGCATCGCGCACGGTTTTTTCCATGCCCAGGCGGATGGTTTCGTACAGGTCGGCCTGGTGGCCCGACAGCTCCACGCGCATCGTGGTTTCCACTTTGGGCGGCAACTCGGTGGCCACCAGCGCTTTGGTCCGGCGCAGCATGAAAGGTGTGACGCGGGCGCGCAACTGGGCCAGACGCTCCGGATTGCCGAGTTTCTCGATCGGCGCTCGGAACAGTTCCCCAAAACGTTTCTGGCTGCCCAGAAAGCCCGGCATCAAAAAGTGGAACAGGCTCCAGATTTCGCCCAGGTGGTTTTCCATCGGGGTGCCCGACAGGCACAGGCGATGCCGGGTCTGCAACTCGCCCACCACCTGCGCGGCGTGCGTGCTCGCGTTCTTGATGTTTTGCGCCTCGTCCAGCACCACCAGATGCCAGGGAGTCTGCAACCAGCGTTCGCGGTCGCGCTGCAGCAGCGAGTAGGGCGCGATCACGAGGTCGTGCTGGTCAATCGAGTCCGTCACGTCGTGGCGGTCTTTGCCGTGGATGACCAGGCTGCGCAATTCGGGGCAGAAGCGGGCCGCTTCGCGTTTCCAGTTGCCCATCAGGCTGACCGGGGCAATGATGAGGGCCGGCCGGGTCAGGCGGCCGGCGTCTTTTTCCACCTGGATGTGCACCAGTGTCTGCAAGGTTTTTCCCAGGCCCATGTCGTCGGCCAGAATGCCGGCCAGACCGTGGGTGCGCAGGAATTGCAACCAGCTCAGGCCCTGCAGTTGGTAGGGCCGCAAGGTGGCCAATACGCTGGCGGGCACCGCAACCTCTGGCAGCTCGGCCGCGCCGCGCAGTTGCTGCACCATCGTGCGCAGCGTGGCCGCGCCCTCCCACACCGCGCCAGCGCCCAATGCCGCACCGGTGCGCAACGCGTCCATGCGCGAGAGCTTCAGGCTGTCGCCGGTGAAGTCATGGCTGCGGTCCCCGACCAGTTCCAGCAGCGCCGCCATCCAGGGTCGCAGGCTGTCGGTGGGCAGGCGGACAAAACCCTTGCCGTTGACCGCCGGCAGGTAGATGAAGGGCGGGAGTCCGGGCAGGCCGGTGACCGGGTCGGGCGGGCAAGCGGCGGCCTTGGCAATCAGGTCGGGCAGCCAGGGCAGGATATTGTGGCGCTGGCCATCGATCTCCATGCCCAGCGAGAGGTCGAACCAGGGCGACGTGGCACCGTCTTCGGCGTCATCGCCACCGCCCTGGGCTTGCAGTTGCACCTGCAGTGTGTCGGCACGGGTGATCCAGCCTTGCAGGGCGTCGTCCAATGTCACGTCAAACCCGGCGTCGCGCAGCGCCGCGAAATCTTCGTCGGCCCAACGCACCCAATCCTGCTGCGACAGTTGGGGGGGAATGCCAACACCACCACTGCCTGCGATGCGCAAGCCCAGCGCCATCAGCCGGGACTTGGCAAGGCGCTCGGCAGCCAGATCACGGTGCAGCAGAAGCCGGCCCTCCGGGTTGTCAATCACCACCGTGCTGCTGTGCTCGTCCCACCAGCCACGATGACCGGCGTAGTCGAACTGCAACTGCCCCTGGACCAGGCCCTTCGATGGCACGTCCGCCGCCGGCACGGGCCACAGGCGCAAGCGGGTACGAGGTGTTATGCCCTCCAGTGCCTCGAGCACTTGGAGTACCGGCGGTGGCGGCACCTGACCCAGGCCTTGCAGCAGTTCCAGTTGATGCTCCTGCATGGCCTGAGCCTTGAGTGGCGGCGCATTGAACAGTACCGCCAGCCGGGCCGCCGGCATGCCCTGGGCCAGCAACAAGCCACATTCACCCTGCTCGAAATCCAGGTACAGCGGGGGCTCGTTCTGGCACACCCTGGCGATGGCGTTGTCGGCGACTTTGCCGCGCAGCATCCAGCCGGATTCGGCTGGTCGGACCGTATGGGCCTCGCGCCACTCCCATTGCAACAGGCGTGGCGGGCCCCAAGAAACGGCGATGCCGGGCCGATCCTGGTCGTCCTTGACAAAAAGGCGCCCGGTGCTGGCCGCGCGCTCCAGCGCCAGCTGTCCGGCACGGCCCAGGGGGCGGCAACTGATGCTGGTCGCATAGTTGTAGTAATGCCGGCTGCTGGTGGGCATGGCGGCGATCAGGTGCAACACTTCATGGTCTGTTTCGCTGGCCCGGTCAAATA
>JANOUM010000515.1:0-2320 GCA_031416855.1 Rhodoferax sp.
GTGCACTACCTGCGGGTTCTGCGGATTGGCGATCGCGCCGGCGGCGGCCATGGCGGCAAGCCAGACGGTGGCACGCCGGCGGGCCGGCTGGTTCGGTCGCGGGCGCAAGACTTCATGGAGGCTTTGCATGGTCTTTTCTCCGATACGGGAAATGCGGTGGCTCAGGCTGCAATACGGGATCGCCAGGGCTGGGAGTGGTTGGGCACATCACGGGTATTGATGGCAGTTGGTAGGGAGTGTCAAGTATCTGGCCGGCCGTGCCAACTTTTCAGAAGAACCATAACGCGTTTCCATGCAGCCGCCAACTCCCCCGGTTGGTCGCGGTGGTGGCACCGGCCGTGTTGCGCGCGCCCTTGAGCACGTATCCGTAGTCCAGTCGGAAACTGGCACTGCGCTCCCAGGAGCCGCGCAGCCCGAGCCCCACGCTCGAAATGGTCTGCGACGCGACGGTGCCCGGGGCGGTATTGAACTTCACCCAGGCAGCATCCAGGAATGCGATCGGCTGTAAGCGCAGGGCGGCGATGCCGCTGCGCGCACCGATTTCCGGCCCCCAGATCTCGACGCTGCTGCGCACGCCGCGATCCGCCGCAACCTCGCGTTCCGCGAAGCCGCGCACCGAATCGGCGCCGCCCACACCGAACTGCTCGGCCGATATCAGCAGATCGTTGGTGAACTGGCCCGACACAGCGCCGCGCAGCGACCAGTCGGGCGAGAGCCGCTCGGTGAGGCTCGCAGCCGCCTTGAGCGTGGTGAACGCGGCATCGGCGCCGGCACGGCCGCCCGGTTGGTTGAACGCCGCCGTGTCGCCCCTGCGCCCGCCGGGAATGTTCCGCGTCAGGGTGGCGCGGAAGCCGCCACGTCGCGCCGCGGCGCGGCGTGCGCAGGTTGGCGCTGTAGCCAAGGCTCAGCGGTGTGACATGCAGGTCGGGCACCATGCTTGCGCCACCACCGGCGGGCACCACGCTGTTGCCGTAGCTGCGCCTGTCGATGGCATACGACAGCTTGTGTTCCCACTCACCCAGCGACGCCAGTTGCCGGTTGTAGCGGGCGCCGAGGATCCGTCCACCGCCGCTCACGGAGAACAGGTCGATGCGGCCGGAATCGACATTCGAGTACCCCAGCGTCAAATCGACCGAGTCACCCAGCGCATACTGCGGGATGCGGTAGCCGACCCCTGCGATGGCGACCTTGCCGACGTGCGTCGGGCTGGTCAGCCACTGGACCGACAACGCGTGGTCCAGGTTGAACAGGTTCGAGTGCAGCAGCGACAGGCCCAGCCGGTATCGCCCGGTGGTGAGGTTGCCGGTATCGTCCAGCGAGACCACGAAGCGCAGCGGCTTGTCGTCGGCCACGCGCACGATGGCGTCGGTCTGCGCCGTCGCCTCGGACTGTCGGAAGGTCACGCCGAGGTGGCGCGAAAAGCTCTCGTTCGCCAAGTGGAGGTTGCGCTGCAACTGGTTGACGTTCACGACCTCGCCCGTCCTGAGCGCCGGCAGGGCCCGCCGGATGTTGGCCTCGTCGTGGAACTTGGCGCCCTCCACCACCACGCGCTCCAGGCGGGCTTCCACCACCAGGAGGCGCACCACGCCGTCCTGCAGGTCCTGCTCGGGCACCTCGATCCTGACCGATCCGAAGCCGGCCTGCAGGTAGGCCTTTTCCAGCGCCTCGAGCGCGAGCTGGATCGTCTCGAAGCTCGCCTTGGGGCCGGTGAAGGGCATCACGGTGTTACTGACCGTGGGCTGTGGCAGCAGCGAATTGCCCTCGATCTGGTAGCCGCGAATCGCGAAGGTGGGTGCGTCCTGGGCATGTGCCAGGACACCACACGCCAACACCATGGCGGCGAACAGCGACCGACTCGACAAGCGCGTGTAAATCAATCCAAGCCCCCGGATGACGACAAATGATTCTATGCTGCCTGGCTCTGCGGGCGCGCGCTTCGGCGCAGTCGAAGGGGGCAGGCATCCACCCGCGCGGTGCAAGGTCGAACGCTCCCGGGCCAACGCCCGGGGCAGGCTCTCAGGGGCATCTCCTGGTGCGGGGAACCACTGCAAGCCCCGGCCGCCCGACGTGATGCCGGCACCGCCGTGCTCGCGCCCGTTGCAGGCCTGGATCTTGTGTAGGCCAGGCGTCTGCCCTGGTGCCATCGCAGGTCGCGCCGACGTCAACCGAGCGAATAGGCCCGCGCCAGCAAACTGAGGCTGCCCAGAATCAACAGGGCCCACACGGCCTGGACCGCACGCTGGGGCGGCAACCTGGCATGCAGGTGGCTGCCGCCCCGAAAACCCAGGTAGGCCGCGGGCATCAACATCAGGGCCAGCGG
>JANOUM010000516.1:0-3754 GCA_031416855.1 Rhodoferax sp.
TCGACCCGCTCGAGGAGTGGCCATGGCCCAGTCGGGACAGCGTAAGTGCTTGTGCTGCCAGTTATTTTTTGATGTTGACCGGCGCATTGGAGAACGTCAACGGTACTGCCCCAAGCCTGATTGCCAGCGCGCCAGCAAGGCTAAGGTCAACAAGGACATCGCCAAGGCAATGAGCCTGCTCAGGGGGCAGCGCGACTTTTATGCCCAGGTCGAGGCCGAGCTCGGGCGCTTGGAGCTTCTGGAGGCGGCGCGGGCCGAGGGGCACGGCGAGGAAGGCGGCGCGCTTCGAAAGAAGGGATTGGCGGACCGGACGGACATCGTCTGAGCGGTGACGAGCTGGTTGACTTGTGGCCACAACGAGGCCACAATAAGTCAAAAGGAGATCGCCATGGATGCCGTCGTCAAAGCTCGCGTCAACTCGGGCGACAAAGATGTCGCCGCCGCCGTCCTCAAAGAATTGGGGCTGAGCATCTCGGACTTGATCCGCATGGCGGTCATGCAAACCGCCAGGACCAAACGTTTGCCGGTGAGCCTATCGCTGAGCGAAGAGAGCCGTTCGGCAGTCGACGAGGTCGAACAGGGCAAGGCGATCAGGGCGAGCACGGTGGCGTTCCTTGACCTGCCCTCGACCTCTCTCACGAAGAGCGGCTTGAGGAAGAACGCGAAGTGAGGGAGCTGTTTCTCACCAACCAGTTCAGCAAAGACCTCGCCAGGGAATACAAGTCGTTTTCTGGACAACCAAGAAATGGAAAGTTGAGGACCGAACTAGCGTTGGTGATCGGCCGCTTGATGTTCGACGTAGCCTTGGAAGATCGGCACAAGGACCATGCGTTGAGCGGAGACTGGAAAGGCTTTCGCGATTGCCACGTCTTCAACGACTTGGTCCTGATCTATCGGAAGTTCGACAAAGCCGACAAGAACGAAACCTACGGAGACCACGCGCTGGTGCTCGCCAGGCTCGGTTCGCACTCCCAGCTCGACATCGCGTGACTTTGAAGGGCTGTTGCGCCGCGTAAAAGCGGCGCGCTTGGTGCTCTCCGCCCCGCCTGATGCGCGTCCAAGACGTTTTGGTTCGATAGGTCCGCCGGGCTTGCTCCAACGATCGGACTTTTCCGCCCGATTCTTAAGCTTTGGAATGCCGACCGAGAGGTCGCCTAACTCTTTCTCCGCCGATGAGCGCGACGCCGAGTGGGCCATGCCCGCGGTGGCTGTCGACGGGCAGGTCGTCTTCTCCTCCCTGCCTACCCCCGATCAGCTGTCCAACGAGTTGCGGCACCGCGCCGCCCTGTCCTAATGGACGCCGACGCGCTCCGCTTGGCGGTCGAGCAGTCGCGCTTCGCGGCCGTGGGCGTCGCTTTCCTCGCCGGTTTGTTGTTCAGCGTGAACCCAGTCGCCATCGCGGCCATCCCGGTGTCGCTCGCCTATGTCATCGGCATCGAACCCATTTCGGCATTGCATCGGCCCGCTCAAGGCAGAAAAACTACGGAAGGCAAGGCGCTGAACACCACCGCCGCCGTCGCAATGGCGATAGCCCCTCGCGCAAAGCGGTAGCTCCAGCCCGGGAGGTCACCATCGGCGTGTTGAGCCTTCAATCGAACGTAATGCACGCCCACGGCCAGCAGCGCGACCGCAGTCACCCCCCACGCCAACGCGTTGGCAGTCCACTGGTACGGCCAGATCTCGCCCGCAGCCCAGATCACCATGAAGTGCGCAAACCAAATTGCAAATGCCGTGACGATCGGCCGCCCGCCCGACGGCCCACTCGACTGCTTCAGCGCCTTCACACGTTGCCCCACGGCAGCAAGCGCGGTAGCAGCAGGCCGGCCGCACCCTCGAGTGCGGCATACATGAAGAGGATACGCAGCGCCTCCAAGGTCTTGTTGGCCGGGCCCGGTGCCAGGCCGCGCATCCAACGTGCCAGGTAGTAGAAGGCCGACAGCACGACCGCCGCGACGATGGTGCCGTGCCACGCCAACATGGCGTAGATCGCGGCGCCTTGCCCGCTGGCACTTCCGCGCAGCCCGGCGTTCCACCAGTCGAGACCGTCCACCGCCAGCGCGCCAACCAGGCACACCATGCTCAGCGTCATCGTCGCGGCGCTGATCCCGCTGCCGCGCTTTAGCCTCGCCATCAACGGCCGGGCCGCGTAGGCCAGGCCTGCCGATGCACCCAGCAGCAACAAGCCGGGAACCAGCGCGCCGCGCGGCGCGGCGATGCGCCACCAGTCGGGATGGGCGCCGAACAGGTACAGGTAAGAAAACAGCGCCATCAGGTAGATCATGCCCAGCACAATGACCAGCAGCACCGCGGCCCACCAGCCATGTGATTGGGGACCGGTCACATAGGTCGGCAGCATGATGCCGGCGCCCGCGTCGACCTGCTTCTGCGGCAGGTGGCGGTCGTTGCTCCAGACCCAGCGCATCAGGCAGCAGACGGTCAGCACGCCGCAGATGGCGCTCAAGCTCAGTGCCTTCACCGTCAACAGCAGAAAGAAGCCCGCCGTGAACAGCGCCGCCAGCAGTGGCCACCAGGAAGGACCCGGCATGATCTGCACGTACTGCGGCTCGGCGCGCGAACTGCTCGTGATGAGTGTCTCGCGCGCGCCAGTGACGGTGCCGGGCAGGAAGTAGCGCCCGGCCTCGACGTCTTCGCGCAGCCGGGCATCGGCCCACAACGGCTCGAGGTCGTTGACGACCGGGATCGAACGCACGGCGTAGTTGCCGGTGGCCAGCCACTCCAGCGTGCCGCCGTGGTACACATTCCGTGCGTTCTGCTCGCCCCCACCCTTGCGGCCGTAGCAGCGGATGGCGTCGACGAGGAACAGCAGCACCCCGGCGGCCATGATGAAGGCGCCTACGGTCGAGATCAGGTTCGGCAAGTCCCAGGCCCGGCCCGGCAGGTAGGTGTCGACGCGCCGCGGCATGCCCATCAGCCCGCTCAGGTGCATGGGCAGGAAGCAGACATGCACGCCGACGAAGTTGAGCCAGAACACCCAGCGCCCTACGCGCTCCGAGAGCTGCCTGCCGTTGATCATCGGCGTCCAGTAGTAGAAGCCGGCGAACAGCGGGAACACCATGCTGCCGATCAGCACGTAGTGAAAATGCGCGACGACGAAGTAGGTGTCGTGGGCCTGGCCGTCGAAAGCGACCATGCCGACCATCACGCCGGTGAGGCCGCCCATCACGAAGATGAGGATGCCGCCGACGAGAAACAGCGACGGCACGTTGCGCTGGACCTTGCCCGAGGCGAGTGTGGCGATCCACGCGAACACCTGCGCGCCGGCTGGGATCGCCACCGCCATCGATGCGGCCGAGAAGTAGCCGGCTGACAGCCCCGGCAAGCCCACCGTGAACATGTGATGGGCCCAGACACCGAAGCTGATGAAGCCGGTGGCAATCAACGCCAGCACGACGATCTCGTGGCCGACCAGCGGCTTCTGCGCCACCGTGACGATCATCGTCGACACCATCGCCGAGGCCGGGATGAAGATGATGTAGACGTCGGGGTGGCCGAAGAACCAGAACAGGTGCTGGTACAGCAGGGGGTCGCCGCCGCGAGTGGCGTCGAACAGCGGCCAGTTGAAGGCGCGCTCGAGCTCCAGCAGGAAGGTCACCATGATCATCGCCGGGAAGGCCAGGATGATCATCACGCCGAAGATCAGCACCGCCCAGGCGTAGACCGGCATCTTCGCAAGCGTCATGCCCGGGGCGCGGGTGCGCAGCACACCGACGATGAGTTCGATCGCACCGGCAAT
>JANOUM010000517.1:0-7000 GCA_031416855.1 Rhodoferax sp.
ACTGATCGAGCGCCTGGTCGACGCCTGCTGCGACGATGCCGTCGGAGGGCTGCTGGCGCATCCGGTGGCGGATACGCTCAAGGCGGGTGCCGGCAGGCGGGTGGTCGGAACAACCGACCGCAGCACGCAGTGGCTGGCCCAGACGCCGCAGATGTTCCGGATCGGCCTGCTGCGGCGCGCGCTGGCCGCGGCGGGTGACCGTGTGACCGATGAATCGTCGGCGATCGAGTACCTGGGCCTGGCACCACTGCTGGTGCCTGGCAGCGCCCGGAATTTCAAGGTCACCTACCCCGAGGATTTCCTGCTGGCCCAGTGCCTGCTGTCGGCGCCGGGCCGCAAACCCAAACCACAGGATCTCGACTATGACTATCCCTGACATCCGTGTCGGCGAAGGCTGGGATGTGCATGCCCTGGTGGCCGGGCGCAGCCTGGTCATCGGCGGCGTCACAATTCCCTTTGACCGTGGACTGCAGGGGCATTCGGATGCCGACGTGCTGCTGCACGCCATCACCGATGCCTTGCTGGGTGCGGCGGCACTGGGCGATATCGGCATGCATTTTCCCGATACGGACGCCCGGTTCGAGGGTGCCGACTCGGTGGTGCTACTGCGCGAGGTCGCGCAACGCGTGCGCGATGCCGGGTTCGCCATCGGCAACATCGACAGTACCGTCATCGCGCAGGCTCCAAAACTCATGCCCTGGATTGCGGCCATGCGCACCAGCATCGCCGCCGCCCTGGACATCGGCTTCGAGCGCGTCAACGTCAAGGCCAAAACGGCCGAACATCTGGGGCCGGTCGGCGAGGGCCGGGCGATCGAGGCGCGCGCCGTGGCCTTGCTGCAGCGCACGGCGTAGCTGCGCCGCGGCGGGTTAGCCCTCAGCCGGCGCGCTGCAACTGGATGCGCGCTGCCAGCCCGCCGGAACTGCGGTTGACCAACTGGATCGCCCCACCCATGCGCTGGATGTTTTTCTCCACAATCGCCAGGCCCAGGCCGGCGCCCGTGGCCGCCGTGCGTGCAGTGTTGCCGCGAAAAAAGGCCTTGGTCAGGTGCGCTAGGGTGTCGGGCGCCACGCCCGGGCCGTGGTCGCGCACCTCCAGCATGACCCAAGGGTGCAGCGATTGCGCCGTGATGTCGACCTCGGCTACCCCGCTGCCCGCCGAACGGCCATAACGCAGCGCGTTTTCCAGCAGATTCGACACCACCCGGACCAGCTCCACCTCGTCCGCCAGGACCGCGAGACCGGAGTCCACCCGGATCGTGCAGCGGATGGCATCCTGGTCCTTCAGGGCGTAGGCACAGCGCTGCACCACATCGGCCAGCAGAACCTTCTCGAGCTCGATCTGGTCGGGTCGCGCATAGTCCATGAACTTGTCGATGATGGCGTCCACCTGCACGATGTCGGCCGCCATGTGTTCGCGTGCCGCCGCATCGGTGACGCTCAGCTCCGTCTCCAGCCGCAGGCGTGCCAGTGGCGTGCGCAGGTCGTGGGAGATCCCGGCCAGCATCACGGCACGGTCCTGCTCGACCTGTGCGAGCTGTTGCGCCATGCGGTTGAACTCTATATTGACCTGCCGGATCTCGCCGGTGGTGGTGGTCTCATCGAGTGCGCTGCCATTGAAATCGCCCTGGCGCACCCGGCTGGCGGCGAACGACAGGTCTTTCAGTGGCCGGTTCACCAGCCGTGCCATCAATGCCGCCCCGGCCAGCGACAAGGCAGTGGCGACAACCAGCCAGATGATCCAGGTCGTTCCCGCCGGCGGATTGAGGCGGGCCAGGTCGGTCCGCAGCCAGTAACCGTCGTCATCGATGGTGAAGCCGACCCACAGCCCGGGCTCGCCATTGACGCTGCTGGCCACCACCGTAGCCGGGCCCAGGCGATGCACCAGTTCCCGGCTTGTCAAACGTGCGAGGCTGTCGTCGCCAAAGGCGTGATAACGGTCGTCCGGTTCGCGCGGCACGATGCGCACGCCCTCCTGCTCGGTCATGGTCTTGATCAGCGACACCCGCGCGATGGCGTCAGCGTGGATCAGGGCGGCCCGGCTGAGGTTGACCAGTGACGCGATCTGCTGCGCGGTCTGGGTAGCGCGCGGCTCCAGCTCGAAGGTGCGCAGCGCCTGCAGCCACGCCACGATACTGACCATCAGCAGTGCACCCAGCAGGAAGAACGTACGCCAGAACAGGCTGACGCCCCGGCGTAGGGCGGGCGCGCCGACTGGCCCCGCGCCGTCCAGCTCCGCAGGAGCGGTATCGGGCAGGGTAGGGACAGCCGCCACGCGTTTCAGGACGCGCCGTCCGGCACGAACACGTAACCGACACCCCAGACGGTCTGGATGTAGCGCGGGGAGGCGGCATCGGGCTCGATCAACTTGCGAAGCCGCGAGATCTGCACATCCAGGCTGCGGTCGAACGGCTCGAATTCGCGGCCACGCGCCAGCTGGGCCAGTTTTTCGCGCGACATCGGTTGGCGTGGATGCCGCACCAGTGCCTTGAGCATGGCGAATTCGCCGGTCGTGAGCGACAGCTCCTCGCCCCCCTTCTGCAGCGAGCGCGTGCCCAGGTCGAAGCTGAAGCTGCCAAATCGGACCACCTCGTTGTCGTTGGATGGTGCACCCGGCGCCTCGGTCACCGGACGGCGGCGCAGCACCGCGTTGATGCGCGCCAGCAGCTCACGCGGGTTGAAAGGCTTGCCCAGGTAATCATCGGCGCCTACTTCGAGCCCGACGATGCGATCCACATCCTCGACCTTGGCGGTCAGCATGATGATCGGGGTGCGGTCATTCGCGGCACGCAGGCGCCGGCAGATCGACAGCCCGTCCTCACCCGGCAGCATCAGGTCGAGCACGATCAGGTCGACCGACTCGCGCAGCAGGATGCGGCTCAGCGCCTTGCTGTCCTCGGCCTGCAACACCTCGAATCCTTCCTGGGTCAGGTAGCGGCGCAACAGGTCACGGATGCGCATGTCGTCGTCAACCACCAGGATCTTGTCGCTGCGTGCGGATGTTTGGTTCATGGAACTCCCTCTGAATTGGTATTTGTAACAAGCCCGATTCTGATGGTTCTGGCCTGGCCGAACGGGGGCTCGAACTGCGGCATGACAGACTGTTACAACTCTCGCCTGCAAAGCACAACTGTGTCTGTTTCAATGTCCACGGCTGTGCGCTGGAACACGTTATTCTCGATATATGTTGCGTTATTCGATCTTGCTGTGGTCAGCCCTGGGCACCGGAGCCGTGTCTGCACAGCCGGGGCCGAGACCCGAGCCGGGTGAGCCACCGGCAGACGCGCGGCAGCAACGACGCGTCGAACTGCGGGAGGTCCTCGCGCCCGGTCGCCAGCCGGGTTATGCATCCGGCACCAACACGGCCACCTTGACCAATGCGCCAACGCCCAGCCGCCATCTGACCGCGCAGGAACGATTCGAACTGCGCGAGCAATTGCGCCGGGAGCAAAACGAAAACCGCAGGAACCGGCAATGATGCGGATTTGCCGGTTCCTGCTGCTGGTTGTTTTGGGCGGCTTGTGGGCAGCCGTGGCGACCGCAGCACCAGCCAGCCTGTCGTCCGATCAGGCCCGTCACCTGTTGATTCGCACCGGTTTTTCACCCAGCCAGGCGGAGGTCGATGCACAGGTCGGACAGGACGCTGCGCACGCCGTTGCGCAGTTGGTCGATTCGGCCCGCCGTGCCCGGAGCATCCAACCGGTGCCGGGTTTCGTCGACCAGCCGCCGCCGCCGCCCTACCGCCTGTTGACCACGGTCGAGGAACGCCAGGCCCAGCGACGCGAGCAGATGGCGCAGGGGCTCGAGATGAAACGATGGTGGGTGCGCGAGATGGTCGATTCGCGCGCTCCCCTGCAGGAGCGCATGACGCTGTTCTGGCACAACCATTTCGCGACCTCGCAGCAGAAGGTGGTGCGTGCACAGGCGATGTGGCAGCAGCATGGCGTGCTGCGGACCCATGCGCTGGGGAGCTTTCGTACCCTGCTGCATGCGGTCGCCAAGGACCCGGCCATGCTGGTCTACCTGGACGGCGTGACTAACCGAAAGGACGCGCCGAACGAAAATTTCGCCCGGGAAGTGATGGAGCTGTTCGTGCTGGGAGAAAGCGGCCAGTCACAGGTCTACAGCGAACAGGACATCCGCGAGGCCGCCCGCGCCTTTACCGGCTGGGGCATCGACCGCGACCGCTGGCAGTTTCGTTTTCGTCCGGCGTTGCACGACGCCGGAAACAAGACCGTGCTGGGGCATAACGCGCCGATGGACGGCGACGACGTGCTCGAACTGCTCCTGCAGCAACCGGCGGCAGCGCAGTTTCTGGTGTCCAAGTTGTGGCGCGAGTTCGTGTCGCCGGATCCGGAGCCGGCGCAGGTGCAGCGCATCGCCCGTCAGTTTGCCCGCAGTGACTTCGATATCGCACTGGTGCTGCGCGAGCTGTTGCTGACCGACGCGTTCTGGTCGCCGGTGAACCGCGGCACTCTGGTGAAGTCGCCAGTGGAACTGGTCGTTGGCACCGTGCGCCAGTTCGGCGTGCTGGCGCCCGACACGCTGCCCCTCGTCGTGGCATCGGCCCAGCTGGGTCAGAACCTGCTGGTGCCTCCGAACGTCAAGGGCTGGCCTGGTTACACCGCATGGATCGACGCCAGCAGCCTGTTGGGTCGCAAGCGATTTGCGGCGCTGTTGTTCCAAGGGCAGGACATATCGACGGGGCAAGCCGGCATGCCGCGCGCCGGAGCCGCTGCCGCAGTGCGGCTGGACGCAGAGCCGTGGCTGGCGTCCTTGGGTGCCAGCTCCGACCGGGAGCCGGACGACATGGTGCGCACCCGCATCGCGCAGGCCGTGCTGGTGCTGCCCCCGACCCAGCCATTCGTCCCGGGGACGGTGGCGGTGGCCTACCTGCGCACCCTGATGCAGGACGCAGCTTACCAGCTGAAATAGCTGCAGCAACACCGATGACGCGCAGGCGGCTCTTGACATGCGGTGCCCTGGCGGCGGGCTCGGGGATGCTCGGCGTGCTTGCCCCCGTGTGGGCGCAGTCGCTGGCGCAACGCGCGGCGGGCCTGTCCGACCGGGTGCTGGTGCTGATCGAACTCAAAGGCGGCAACGATGGGCTCAACACCGTCGTCCCCTATGCGGACGAGGCCTACTACCGGTTGCGCGACAGCATTGCCATCCGCCGCGATGAAGTGCTGGCACTGGACAACCGGGTCGGGCTGCATCCGGCGTTGTCGGAGCTGCTCCCCCTGTGGGAGAAAGCCGAACTCGCCATCGTGCAGGGTATCGGGTACCCGCAACCAAACCTGTCGCATTTCCGCTCGATCGAGATCTGGGACACGGCGTCGCGATCCAATGAATACCTGTCCGAGGGCTGGGTCACCCGCGCGATGCAGGCCGGTTATGGCGCGCGTGCCAATTTCACGACGCAGGGTGTGCTGGTGGGCGGCGCTGACGCAGGGGTGCTCGCAGGCGGCCGTGCGATCCGCCTGAACAACCCCGAGGCATTTGTGAACCAGGCTGTGCTTGCGGCACCCCGACCGGTCGAAGGCAACCCCGCTTTGCAGCATCTGCTTCGCCTGGAGGGCGACGTGAGCCAGGCGGCCCAGGGTCTGCGGGCGCCACGGGTGGCGTTTCCGACCCCGTTTCCGGATGGCGCGTTCGGCAATGCGCTGCGCGCGGTGGCGCAGGTTATCGCGTCGCAACTCGGAAAACCCGGCGTGCCGGTGCTGGTCGTGAGCTTGGGGAGTTTCGACACCCACCAAAACCAGCTGCCGCAACATGCCAACCTGCTGCGACAACTTGGCGCGGGAGTTGCGGCCTTGCGCAGCGCATTGACAGCACTCGGCGCCTGGGACCGCACCCTCGTCATGACCTTCAGCGAGTTCGGTCGCCGCGCACGGCAGAACGGCTCCAACGGCACTGACCACGGCACGGCCGCGCCCCATTTCATGACCGGTGGTGCGGTACGCGGTGGCTTGTGGGGCAGGGCGCCAGACCTGAACCAGCTCGATGACAACCAGAACCTGCGCCACGGCACCGATTTCCGGCAGGTGTATGCCACAGTCGCACGCGACTGGTGGGGCCTGGACGCGCAGCGCGTGCTGCGGGGCGACTTTGAACCGATTCCATTTTTGCGGGGGTAAACTTTCTTGAAACCTTTGACATCTATGCCGCACCTTGCGGCCGTGCTGGCCCTGTGCCTGCTGAGCCCCCCCCTGTCGGCGCAACCGATGGCCCCGGCCGTCCCGCAGAACCAGGTGCAGTTGTCTGCCAGCGCCTCGGTCGAAGTACAGCAGGATCTGCTGACCATGACCATGAACACCATGCGAGAGGGCCCTGACGCCGCGACGGTGCAAAACCAGCTCAAGGTGGCGCTCGAGGCCGCCCTGGCAGAAGCCAGAAAGGCGGCGTCTCCGGGGCAGCTGGAGGTACGCACCGGCAACTTCAGCCTGTACCCACGTTATGGCCGTGACGGCAAGTCGGTGGGTTGGCAAGGCAGTACCGAACTGGTTCTCGAAGGCCGCGATTTCATCCGCATCAGCACCACGGCGGGCAAGATCCAGACCCTGACCATGGGGGGTGTCGGTTTCGGACTCAGCCGCGAGCAGCGCGCCAAGTCCGAAGGCGAGGCGCAGGCACTCGCGATCGAACGTTTCAAGGCGCGGGCGGCCGAGATCGCGCGTGGCTTCGGGTTCAGCGCCTATTCGCTGCGAGAGGTGTCGGTCAGCGCCAACGACCAGGGATACACGCCACGGCCCCGTGGGCTGGCGATGGCAGCGAAGGCCGTGTCTGCGGATGAATCAGTACCGGTGGAGGCCGGCAAGAGCGCCGTGACGGTGACAGTGTCCGGCTCCGTCCAGCTCAAGTAGCCGGCTGGCGGGCTCGGCGTGGACAGCCTGGACTGCGTGGTGATCGGCGCCGGTGTCGTGGGCCTGGCCATTGCGCGTGAATTGGCCCTGGCGGGGCGCGAGGTGCTGGTGCTGGAGGCCTCGGGCGCGATTGGCACC
>JANOUM010000518.1:0-13078 GCA_031416855.1 Rhodoferax sp.
GGTCAGGTCTTGCCTTTTGCCTTACTCGCAAACTACGAATTCATCGGCGAACAGGGCAAAAGGCAAGACCTGACCCCGGCCCGGCCCGACATGGCTGATACCCGCATTGCCCTGTTCGACCTGGACCACACCCTGCTGCCGATCGACTCGGACTATTCCTGGGGGGTGTTCACCACCACGATCGGCTGGACCGATCCGGTGGAGTTCGCGCGGCGCAATGGCGCGTTCTATGTGCAGTACCAGGCCGGTACGCTGGACATGCACGACTACGTGCGTTTTGCCACCGAGGCACTGCGGCGTCAGGGGCGCGAAGCAGCCCTGGCGGCGCGCGCCGATTTCATGCGCACGGTGGTGGCACCTGCCATTCGGCGCGAGGCGCTCGACCTGGTGCGGGCGCATCAGGACGCTGGTGATCAGGTGGCCATCATCACCGCCACCAACGAATTCGTGACACGGCCGATCGCCGATGCCTTTGGCGTGCCCGATCTGATGGCGGTGGAACTGGAGCACGACGTTGCTCCCGACGGCAGCGGCTGGCTGACCGGTGAAATACGAGGCGTGGCCTCTGCCCGCGAGGGCAAGGTGGTGCGCTTCGGCCAGTGGCTTGCAGGCCGCGGGCTGGACTGGGGCGACGTCCACATCACCTTCTACTCCGACTCCACCAACGATCTTCCGCTGCTGGAGCGTTCCAACGCGCCGGTGGCGACCAACCCCGACGACCGCCTGCGCGCGATTGCCGGCACGCGCGGATGGCGCATACTGGACCTTTTTCCCAGGAATTAGCCCAGACAACTCGCTGCGCCGACGCAAGTCGGTGCGCAAACCCTGCATTCATGATCAAGAACCTCATCGACAAGCTGCTCGGAAAGACCTCCTCCCGCAGCCCCAAATCCCCCTTCGGCAAACGCATGGAGGTGCCGGTGACCGAGCACGGCATCGACCCCCAACTGGTCGACGAACGCGCCGGCAATGTGGTGCACACCCTCAAGCAGGCCGGGTTCGAAGCCTACATCGTGGGCGGTGCGGTACGCGACCTGCTGGTGGGCCTGCGACCGAAGGATTTCGACGTGGCCACCAACGCCACGCCGGAGCAGGTCAAGGGCCTGTTCCGGCGCGCCTTCATCATCGGACGGCGTTTTCGTATCGTGCACGTGGTGTTCGGGCGCGGGCGCGAACACGAGGTGATCGAGGTGTCCACCTTCCGCGCCTACCTGGACAACGCCGCAGCCGAGCAAGTGGCCGGCAACGAGCGCACCAGCCGCAGCGAACTGGCCGGCATGAAACACGCCGTGGATTCCACCGGGCGCGTGTTGCGCGACAACGTCTGGGGCCCGCAGGAAGAAGACGCGGTGCGGCGCGACTTCACCATCAACGCCATGTACTACGACCCCGAGACGCAGGTTGTGGTGGACTACCACAACGGCATCAAAGACGCCAAGAAGCTCACCCTGCGCATGATCGGCGACCCGGCCACCCGCTACCGGGAAGACCCGGTGCGCATCATCCGGGCGATTCGTTTTGCGGCCAAGCTGCGTGGCCTGGGTTTCAAGCTCGAACCCAAGACCGCGCAGCCGCTGGTGACGATGAAGGGCCTGCTGGCCGATGTGCCGCAGAGCCGCCTGTTCGACGAGATGCTCAAGCTGCTGCAGACCGGGCACGCGTTGGCCAGCATCGAACAACTGAAGGAACTCGGCCTGGCGCAAGGCATTTATCCCTTGCTGGATGTGGTGGTGCAGCGTGCCGGGCAAACCCTGGTCCAGGCGGCCTTGGTCGACACCGACCGCCGCGTGGGAGAAGGCAAACCGGTGGCACCCAGTTTTCTGCTGGCCTGCGTGTTGTGGGCCGATGTGCGCGAAGGCTGGGCCCGGCATCTGGAAGGGCAGTCGCGTCCGGCGCCGTTCCCGGCACTGCAGGATGCCATCGACGAGGTGTTCCAGGCGCGCATCGGCGACGTGTCGGGCGGCGGCAAGCTGGCCGGTGATATGCGCGACATCTGGCTGATGCAGCCGCGGTTCGAAAAACGCACCGGCAGCACGCCGTTCGGCCTGGTGGAGCAGCCGCGTTTTCGCGCCGCCTTCGACTTCATGCGCCTGCGCGCCGAAACCGGCGAGGTGGAAGAGGTTTTGTCCGACTGGTGGCAGGAATTCAGCGTGGCCGACGACAACCTGCGCCGCGACATGGTGGACGGCGTGCGGGCGGAACAGGCGCACAAGCCGCGCATGCACCGGGCGCCGCGGCCCGCGCCCGCGCCCGTGCATGCCACTGACGGTGCACCGCTGCTTGAGGCCCGCAATGCTCCCGGTGGGGATGGCGCGGGCCAGGCTGACGGGCCTGATTTCCCGGCCGGTGGTGGCGATGCACCCAAGAAGCGCCGCCGGCGCCGGCGCCCCGGCGGTGCGGTGCGGCCACCGGGTGATGCGGGCGCAGCGCCCTCCGGCGGCTCGGGCGACGGCAACTGACAGTCGTGCCGTGCGGGATGCGGTCACTGCCTACATTGCCCTGGGTGCCAATCTCGGTGATGCGCAGGCCACGGTACGGGAGGCGATGGACGCGATCGGCAGCGTGCCCGGTACCCAGCTGACACGGCGATCATCCCTCTACCGAACGGCCCCCTTGGAATCGTCCGGGCCGCACTATATCAATGCCGTGGTCGAGGTAGGCACCACGCGCACAGCACCCGACCTGCTGCGCGAGCTGCAGGCGGTGGAACTGCGCGCGGGACGATTGCGGCCGTATCGCAATGCACCGCGCACGCTGGACCTGGACATCCTGCTGTTCGGCGAGGCCCGCATCTGGAGCGACGCGCTGACCGTGCCGCACCCGCGCATGCACACACGCGCCTTCGTGCTGGTGCCATTGAGCGAGGTTGCGCCGCACCGGGTGGATGCACAAGCCCTGCACGTGGTGGCAGGGCAGGCGTGTCAGCGGGTGGGTTCCTGAGGCGGCCGTTTCAGCGCTACTGTAACCAAGGCCGACGACGACTGCAGCGCCAGCACCGCATGGACTTCGCCACCAGGCAGCAGGACCAACTGCCCCGGGTCGAGCACTGCCCTGCGCTCCCCGGTGCTGATCTCGAGTTGGCCCTCGATGCAGTGGATGGTGATATCGCCCGGCACCTTGTGGGGCGGCAGCGATCTGCCGGCGGCCAGCACCAGGCGCATGACCTCCAGATCAGTGGACTTGAAAATGGCAAAGGTGGATTGGGCGGCGAGGCGAGCGCCGTAGGGCGAGACGTCGACCGGCTGCCCGGGCAGGGTGTGTTCAATGGCCATGGCGCAACTTCAAGCGTGTGGTGATGGGGGCGATGCTGGCAGACAAACCGCCGCCGGTCAAACCCGTTGGGCAGTTGCGGGCGCGCGGCGGCACTGCGCGGTGATGCCCACGAGGGTTCATACCTTGGAGTCCCAGTGGAACTTGTGGATCAGCCGGTGCACCACCGGCGTGAAGATCAGCGCGGCGGTGGCGATGAAAACCAGCCCGGCGTACAGGGCGTAACAGCCGGCGAACAGCTTGCCACCCCAGGTCACCGGCGTATTCACCGGGCCCATGCCGCCCAGCAGCATGCTGGCATTCAGGAAGGCGTCGATCGGCGACAGCGCTTCCAGCTGCATGTAGCCGAGCATGCCTACGCCCAGCGAAACCGCCACCAGGCACAGGGCAATACCGAGGTGTGTCACGAGCCGTGAACGGAATGCCACAGGCACCAGGGGTTGTTCGGTCTTGGACTCGTACATGGTGGGTTCCTGTTGGGGGCGAGGTCCGAAAATTTCGTGGCGTAGATGGCAACGGCAACGTGGGCACCAGGTTCAGGCGAACTCCGCCACCATCTCGATCTCCACACACGCCCCCAGCGGAATCTGCGCCACGCCGAACGCGCTGCGCGCATGGGCCCCGATGTCGCTGCCGAACACCTGGCCGATGAGTTCACTGGCGCCATTCGTCACCAGATGCTGCTCGGTGAAGTCGCCGGTGGAATTGACCAGCGACATCAGCTTGACGATACGCGTGACACGGTTCAGATCGCCGATGGCCACATGCAGCGTGCCCAGCAGGTCGATGGCGACGGCGCGGGCGGCGGCCTTGCCTTCTTCGGTGCTCATGTTCCGGCCGAACTGGCCGGCCCAGACCTTGCCGTCCTTCCTGGCGATGTGGCCGCTCAGGAACACCAGGTTGCCGGTCTGCACGAAGGGCACGTAGGCTGCGGCGGGGATCGCCACCGGGGGCAGGGTTATGTCGAGTTCGGTGAGGGTGTCGTAGACGTTCATGGGTGGCGCTTTCCGAAAAATGTGGGAAGGAGGTTGGAATGGCAGGTCGGCGCGCAGCAGTGCGTGCGCTGATCGCGCGATTCTAGGACCGCAGGACCGTGCGCTGCCCGAGCCCTGCCCGACTGCTGCTCAGTTTGTCATGCCGGACCGGATGAGCCTGCCCCGGACTCGGATCCGGGGGCATCTGTGGATTGCGGGTCAGGCCCGCTATGAGTGCGCTCCAGCTGCGTCACCGTCACCGCCACCGTCAGGCGGTGGTTGGCCCCGCCGTGGATCACGCCGCGGATCGGCGACACGTCGGCGTAGTCGCGTCCGATGGCGAGCAGCACGTAGTCTTCGCCCGGCAGGCCCCAGCCAGAGCGGTCATTGGTGGGGTCGAAATCACACCAGCGGTCGCCGTCCGGCAGATCGGGCAGCAGGACCGAAACCCAGGCGTGGGACGCGTCGCTGCCCACCAGCCTGTGCGCGCCCGTCGCGGGCTCGGTCAGCAGATAACCGCTCACATAGCGCGCCGCCAGGCCCATGGAGCGCAGGCACGCCACCATGATGTGGGCGAAGTCCTGGCACACGCCTTTGCGTTGCGCCAGCGCCTCCAGTGCCAGGGTGTTGATCTGGGTGCTCTGGGGGTCGTAGGTGAAGTCGTGGTGGATGCGGTGCATCAGGTCCTGTGCGGCCTCGAACAGGCCCAGACCCGGTGCAAAACTCGATCGGGCATAAGCCGCGAACTCCGGGTGCCGCGGCGCGTGTTGCGAGGCGAACACGAACTCGGCCGCCGGATCGTAGACCGCATCCGCGCGGTAGCGAAAACGTTCGCGCACCTGCTCCCAGGCGATGGCGCTGTCCGGCATCGCCCGGCCCAGGGTCAGGACCGAGCTGGTGGCCACCACGCGCAGCCGCGCATGCGGTGTCTGCAGCGAGATGAAGCTGCGGGTGTTGCCGAAGACGTCCACAGAAGCGCTTTGCTGCGCCGGACGCGGCTCCACGCACAGCGCATGTCCCAGCAGCTGCTGCGACGGCGTGCTCCGGGGTCGCAGGCAGGCCATGTGCTGGGCCACTTCCACCGGGGGTACATAGTCGTAACGCGTCTCGTGCAGGACCTGCAGGTGCATGCTTCAGGCTCCCACACTCTGGCGCGACTCGCCGGAGTGGGTGAAGTAGGTGGCGCTGATGACGTCCGATAGATCGAACGCGGCGTCCTTGCATTGCGCCAGCAGGTTGGCCAGGGTGGTCATCGGCTGCCTGTCTGTATCGCCGCTGCCCGCAGAGTCGAACCGGCACAACTGGTCGAGGTTCCAGCTGTGGGGGTCGGGCACCTGCAGCGACAGGGCACTGAGTTCGTTCGGCTCGCTGCCCGCCAGTTTGGCCAGGCGCCCGCGCAGGGTATGCGCCACCCAGGCCAGCGAACGCGGGTTGTCGCGGTCCAGCACCAGCAGGTCGATCATGGCCGCCATCTCGCGGCTTTGCTGGAACTGCGCGTGAAAGGTGATGGTGCTGTCGAACAGGGCCAGCATGGCCTCGAACCCGGCCTCGCTGTGCACCGACTCGGTCTCCAGGCCCAGTGCCAGGGCGCGCGAGAGAAAACCCAGGCGCTCGATGTGGCGCCCGATGCTCAGCAGCCGCCAGCCATCGTCACGCGTCATGCGGTCGGTCTGCGAACCCGTGATGGCCGCCATCTGCCGGGCGGCTGTCTTCAGGATGTCGAGCGCCTGCATGGTGGAGAACTCGCCGCTGCGCGCCTGCGCGTCGCAGGCGTCGGTCAGGTCCTCCTGCGCCCGCACGATCAGGTTCCAGTGCTCCTGGGAAAGACGCTCGCGCACCGACGAGCCGGCGATGCGCACGGCGCGCAGGGTAAGGCCGACGCTGGCCGCCGGTTCGCCGCCACCCAGGCCGGCGATCAGCGAGCGCTCGAAAGCGCGCCGCGCCTGCAACGGTGCCGGCACGCCCGCCAGCACCAGGCTGTTGGCGACGGCCATCCTGCCCAGCCAGGCCAGCAGGGGGGCCGAGGACTGGTCTTCGCCGTTCAGGCATTCCAGGGTCAGTCGGGCCAGCGCGATGGTGCTGTCGGTGCGCTCGGTGTAGCGACCCAGCCAGTACAGGTTCTCGGCTGCGCGGCTGGTGACCAGGCGCTTGCGCTGCGCTAGCGCACCGGGTGTCAGCGCCGGCGCCAGCAGGGTGGTGCGGTCCACCGTGCCGCGGGTCATGACCCAGACGTCGGCGCTGCTGCCGCCGCGCTGCATGGTGGCGATCTCGGCGTTGGCGTGCGCCACGCGCGCCAGCCCACCGGACAGCACCTGCCACGACTGCGGCCCGTTGGCCACCGCGAACACGCGCAGCATCACCGAACGCGGCACCACGCGCCCGCCGCCATCGCAGTGCCAGGTGGGCATCTGGGCCAGGGGCAGGTAGGCCTGGATCGTGTGGTCGTCGCCCTGGCGCGCGATGCGTCCGGCCCATTCGTCCAGTTCCCGTGCCGTCAGATCGCGGCCCAGCACCGCATCAAACGTCCCGTGGTGCGCCGAACCAGGATAGGTCGGCTTGATGGCGCATTCGCCCAGCCGGGGCAGCACCTCTGCCATGGCACTGCGCTCGCCACACCACCAGGTGGGTAGCGCCGGCAAGGTCAACTCCTCGCCCAGCAAGTGGCGCGCCAGCGCCGGCAGAAAACCCAGCAGCGCCGGCGATTCCAGGAAATCCGAGCCCGGGGCATTTGCCACGAGCACATTGCCGGCCCGCACCGCCTGCAGCAGCCCGGGAACGCCGAGGGTGGAGTCCGGGCGCAGTTCGAGCGGATCCAGGAACTGGTCGTCCAGGCGCTTGAGCAAGGTGTGGATCGGCACCAGGCCCTTGAGCGTCTTGAGGTACAGGCGCTGGTCGCGCACCAGCATGTCGCCACCCTCGACCAGGGTCAGGCCCAGGTAACGCGCCAGGTAGGCATGTTCGAAGTAGGTTTCGTTGTAGGGGCCGGGCGTGAGCAGGGCGATATGCGCGTCGCGCCCGCCCGGGCTGATCGATTTGAGGTTCTCGATCAGCGCCCGGTAGGCGCCGGCGAGGCGCTGCACGCGCATGTTCTCGAACGCCTGCGGGAACTGGCGTGACACGGCCAGGCGGTTCTCCAGCAGGTAACCGAGGCCGGAGGGCGCCTGGGTGCGCTGGGACACCAGCCACCATTCGCCGTCGGGTCCGCGCGCCAGGTCGAACGCGACAATGTGCAGGTGGGTCCCACCCACCGGCACCGCACCCTGCATCGAGCGCAGGTAGCCCGGATGGCCCTGCACCAGGGCCGGCGGCAACAGGCCGCGCGCCAGCAGTTGCTGTGCGCCGTAGACATCGCCCATGACCTGATCGAGCAGGCGCACGCGCTGCAGTACCCCGGTCTCGATGCTGCGCCAGCTCTCGGGCGTCACGATCAGCGGGAACAGGTCGAGTGACCAGGGGCGTTGCGGGCCGCCGGCGTCGGCGTAGACGTTGTAGGTCACGCCGTTATCGCGCACCTGGCGCTGCAGGCTGGCGTTGCGCCGGTTCAGTTCATCCGGGTCGGTCGAGCCGAGGTTCCCGAAGAATTCGGACCAGTGCGGCGCCGGGCCGGCGCCCGCAGCGCCGCGCAATTCGTCGAAATGGCCGGTGGCGGCAGCAGGGGCGAGCGGGCCCGGCATCGGGTCGCGTGGGGAGGCGTGCAGCATCGCGCCAGCTTACCTCAAGGCACGCGGCGCAGATCCAGGGTGAAGGGGAACTCCCGGCTGGCCGCCACGTCGATGCTGGCGGGCGGGATATGCATGCCGCCGGGCGTGTGGCCCATCGCGACGAAGCGCGACAGGCGCCGGCTTTCCGCCTCGTTGGCATTGACCGGGAAGCTCTCGTAACTCAGCCCGCCGGGGTGCGCCACGTGGTACTGGCAGCCTCCGATGGAGCGTTTCATCCAGGTGTCGACGATGTCGAACACCAGCGGCACATGGGTGCCGATCGAGGGATGCAGCGCCGACGGCGGGCTCCAGGCCTTGTAGCGCACACCGGCGACGAATTCGCCGCTGGTGCCGGTGCTCTGCAGCGGCAAGGCCCGGCCGTTGCAGCTGACCACGTAGCGGCTCTCGTTGAGCCCGGTGGCGCGCACCTCCACCCGTTCGAGCGAGGAGTCGACATACCGGGCGGTGCCGCCGGGCGCGCCTTCCTCCCCCATCACATGCCAGGGCTCCAGCGCATTGCGCAGCGTGAGTTCGATGCCGGCCGACTGCACCGTGCCCAGCAGCGGAAAGCGAAACTCCAGGTGCGGTGCGAACCATGCCGGGTCGAACCCGTAGCCGGCGACCTGCATTTGCGCAATCACGTCCTCGAAATCCATGCGGATGAAGGTCGGCAGCAGGAATCGGTCATGCAGCGCGGTGCCCCAGCGGGCCGGATTCTCGAGGTAGGGCTGTTTCCAGAACCGAGCCACTATGGCGCGCAGCAACAGCTGCTGTGCAATGCTCATGCGCGCGTGCGGCGGCATCTCGAAGGCACGCAGTTCCAGCAGCCCCAGGCGCCCGGTCGCAGAGTCGGGCGAATACATCTTGTCGATCGAGAATTCGCTGCGGTGGGTGTTGCCGGTCGCGTCGATCAGGATGTTGCGCAGCGTGCGGTCGACCAGCCAGGGCGGCATGGTCTGGCCGAATTTCTCGCGGCTGCGGTGGATCTCCTGCAGCGCGATCTCCAGTTCGTAGAGCTGGTCGTTGCGCGCCTCGTCCACGCGCGGCGCCTGGCTGGTCGGGCCGACGAACATGCCGCTGAACAGGTAACTCAGGCTGGGGTGGTTGTGCCAGTACAGCAGCAGGCTCGCCAACAACTCGGGGTTGCGCAGGAACGGGCTGTCCGCCGGCGTGGCTCCGCCCATCACGAAGTGGTTGCCCCCGCCGGTGCCGGTGTGCCGTCCGTCGGTCATGAACTTCTCGGCCGACAGGCGGGACTCGAAGGCCGCCTGGTACAAAAATTCGGTGTTCCTGACCAGTTCGCCCCAACTGCCGACCGGGTGGATGTTGACCTCGATGACGCCGGGGTCGGGGGTCACCTGCAACAGCTTGAGGCGCGGGTCGCGCGGCGGCGGGTAGCCCTCGAGCACCAGTTGCACGCCCTGCTGCTGGGCCGTGGCCTCGATCGCCGCCAGCAGGTCCAGGTAGTCCTCCACCTTTTCAAGGGGCGGCATGAAGACATACAACACACCCGACTTGACGCCGACGGCCTCGGCCTTGGGGCCGCTGGCGCGCCGCGGGTCGCGCACTTCCACGCACAGTGCGGTGCGGCTGACCCAGTGGGCGGATTCATGCCGGTCGGGGGCGCGCACGAAGCCGGCAGGTTCGCCCTGCAGATGGCTTTGCGCGTGGTGGGCGCCAGCACCGGCCCCGCTAGTCCCGCCAGTCCCGCCGGATGCTTCGGAAGTATCCGCGGCGCCCGCCTGGACCTGCAGGCGGCGGGTGGCCTCGTACATCGGGCCGGAGCCGGCCAGGTAGGCCGCGGGGCGGTGCGCGCCTGCCATGTTGGTGCCGCTCAGGGCGTCGCGCGCGGCGGCATCGCTCCCATAACGGCTGGCAAAGACGCCGTGGCCTTGCAGGTCGGGACGCGGAGTCGTAGGGTCCTGCTCGATCAGGTGCGGAAATTCGGCCGGGCTGACCCAGGGCAGCGAGTCCAGTGGCAGGCGCAGACCCATCGGCGAGTCGCCCGGCATCAGGTACAGGCGCTCGTCGCGCAGGAACCACGGGCCGGTGGTCCAGGCCGGGCCGCCGAGGCGGGGCCCTTCGCCGACCTTGATCGGCAGCACGTAACCCACCACCGCATCAAGCTTTTGCTCGAATACCCGGCGCAGGCGCGAGCGCTCCATTTCGTCATCGAGCCTGGAGTCGAACGGGTCCACATTCACCGGCAGGCGGCGTTCGCGCCACAGGTAGTACCAAACATCTTCGTAACCCGGCTGGATGTACTGGCCGCTCAGGCCGAGCCGCGACGTCAGGCCGTCGACGAAGCGCTTGGCGTCGGCGCTGGTGTAGTGCGTCGGCGCCCGTTCGTCGGCAAACAGCGCCGGGTTGCGCCAGACTGGTTGATGATCGGTGCGCCAGTAGATATTGAGCGCCCAGCGCGGCAACTGCTCGCCCGGGTACCACTTGCCCTGGCCGAGGTGCAGGAAACCGCCCTGCCCGTATTTGGTGCGCAGCCGGTGCACCAATTCCGTCGCAAAGCCACGTTTGGTCGGGCCCAGCGCGTCGGTGTTCCATTCGGCGGCGTCGCGGTCGTCTACCGCTACGAAGGTGGGTTCGCCGCCCATGGTCAGGCGCACGTCCTCGCGCAGCAGGTCGGCATCGACCTGCTCGCCCAGGGCCATGATGTCGGCCCATTGCGCGTCGGTGTAGGGTTTGGTGACGCGTGGCGACTCGTAGATGCGCGTCACCTTCATCTCGTGGTGGAACTCGACCTCGGCCTTGTCGACGCCGCCTTCGATCGGGGCGGCGCCCGAGGGTTGCGGTGTGCAGGCCAGCGGGATATGGCCTTCGCCGGCCAGCAGGCCCGAGGTGGCGTCCAGCCCGACCCAGCCCGCGCCGGGCAGGTAGACCTCGCACCAGGCGTGCAGGTCGGTGAAATCGACCTCGGTGCCGCTGGGGCCATCGAGCGCCTTGACGTCGGGCGCCAGCTGGATCAGGTAGCCCGACACGAAACGCGCGGCCAGTCCGCAATGCCGCAACAACTGCACCAGCAACCAGGCCGAGTCGCGGCAGGAGCCGGCTTGCAGCTGCAGGGTTTGCTGCGGCGTTTGCACGCCAGGCTCCATGCGGATAAGGTAGCGGATATCGTGGTGGACCATCTGGTTGACTGCCACCAGGAAGTCGATGCTGCGCCGCTCGGTGCGGTCGATCCGCGCCAGGCAGGTGCGCAATTCGTCGTTCAGCGGATCTGCCGCCAGGTAGGGCGCGAGTTCCTGCGACAGCAGCTTGTCATACTCGAACGGGTAGTGCTCGGCCGATGGTTCCAGGAAGAAGTCGAACGGGTTGTAGACCGCCATGTCCATGACCACATCCACCGTCACCTTGAACTCGCGTGCCTGCTCCGGGAAGACCAGTCGTGCCTGGTAGTTGGCAAACGGGTCTTGCTGCCAGTTGATGAAGTGGCCTGCCGGTTCGATCCTGAGCGAGTAGGAAATGATCTTGCTGCGGCAGTGCGGGGCAGGGCGCAGGCGGATCACCTGGGGGCCGAGTGCCACCAGGCGGTCGTAGCGGTAGTGGGTGACGTGGTGCAGGGCTGCGTGGATCGACATGCGTGGTCTCAGGTTGGGCGGCGTGTCGGCCGCACGTTACGCTGTAGTGGCCTGATACTAGCAATATTGGAGCCACGCGAGAGCTAACTATCGGTTGTGACTCAAGGCCCCGTACATTTATTTGCAGGAACATGGTGCACACTTTCTATGAGTTCTTTGCAGGTGGCGGCATGGCCCGGGCTGGCCTCGGCGACAAGTGGTCATGCCTTCTCGCCAACGACTTCAGCAAAACAAAGGCGCAGTCCTATGTTGCAAATTGGGGTGCCGATGATCTGATAGTCGGAGACATCTTCGATATCGACCTGGAAGACGTCCCCAGCCTGGCCGATCTGGCATGGGGTTCTTTTCCTTGCCAAGACCTTTCGGTGGCCGGCGCGGGAGCCGGTTTGAGCGGCGGACGATCTGGGGCCTTTTGGGGCTTCTGGGACATCGTTCGCGGATTGCATAAGGAAGGACGCAAGCCACGGACCGTCGTGATTGAAAATGTCTACGGTGCAATGACCGCCAATGGAGGGAAGGATTTCGACCTCATTTTGAAGGCCATTCATTCCGAGGGCTATGTATTTGGCGCGGTTGTCATGGACGCCGTGCGGTTTCTACCGCAGTCGCGTCCTCGGTTGTTTGTGATTTGCGTAGACAACAAGTTGTTGCTGCCGGCAAATATGTTCGATCGCAAACCTTCAAATCTCTGGCATCCTGAGGCGCTCGTACGCGCCTTTGACCGATTGCCTCAACCTGCAAAAAATGACTGGCGCTGGTGGTGGTTGCCAGCACCCGAGCAAGCCGTTGCCAGACTGGAGGACATCATTGAGCCGGAACCGGTCGGTGTCGCTTGGCATTCTGAAGCCCAGACGCAAAAGATTCTCGGCATGATGACTGAGTTGAATCGACGGAAGGTTCTCGAAGCCCAAGCATTTGACTGCCTGAGAGTGGGGACTGTTTACAAGCGGACTCGCCTTGGCGTGCAGCGAGCCGAAGTTCGCTTTGACGGCATTGCTGGGTGCTTGCGTACCCCGTCTGGCGGTTCTAGCAGACAGATGATCATGGTCGTGAACGGGCCGTCTGTACAAACCCGATTGATTTCTCCGCGCGAAGCTGCACGATTGATGGGCTTGCCTGAAACCTACGAGTTGCCGTCTCGTTACAACGATGCGTACCATCTTGCAGGGGACGGTGTCGCAGTGCCAGTTGTTGCTCACATTGAGCATCATTTGCTTGCACCAGTATTGGCAGCAAATAGCCGAAATCTCCATTCACAGATGCGCATACATGAGGACGCAGTGCCGGTTTGAATGACATCGCCATGGCTTCGCTCTGCCACGCGAGGCAAAGCCGGCAATTGCCGCGTCGAGCTGGACCAGTGAGCCGGCGCAAGCGGTGATGGCCGCCCGGCGCGGCGCGGCGAGCGCGTAGCATGGTGCCAATGCACACCCCGTTTGCCCCCCGCGAAAGCCTGGCGCGCTGGATGGCGGCCGGCTTGTGGGGGCTGCTGGCGGGCAGTGCCTGCCAGATGCTGCAGGCCCGCTTGTGGGATTGGGGGCCG
>JANOUM010000519.1:0-5567 GCA_031416855.1 Rhodoferax sp.
AACTGCTGCTGACGCCGGCACTCTTGCATGCTTGGGCGCAATTGGCCGGCAAACGTAAGCGGACAACTGCGCTTGAAGACGCCATTTGGGAACCCACTCGGCTCGAACCCCGGCGAGCCAATGAAACATCTGATGCGGATAGGAAAATTCCACCATGATCAACGAACTGCGACTTGGTACTCACTTCATTTTGGAACTACTAGCCCGTCGATACGAGTATGAACGGGTGCCTGAGCCTGATCTTGTGATGGAGAACTCCGATAACGTACGCGAATACCGCGACGCTGGTTTGGCGACTGGAAACGGGTCTTCGGTTTATCTCTACAACTTGCTGCAACTGTCCGGCACGATCCGCCCTGGATCTACGATTGTCGACTTAGCCTGCGGGCCCGCCAACCTGCTTGTTGAGTTAGCTTCGATGCATCCCGAGGCCAACTTCATCGGTATTGACCTGTCGCCAGCGATGCTGTCATGCGCCGACGAATTAAAGACCAGCGTGGGGCTGCAAAATGTGCGGTTCGTCTGCGGCGACATAACCGGGCTGGACATGCTTGCTGATGCGAGCGCAGACATCGTGATGTCCACCCTTTCATTGCATCACCTACCAGACAATTTGCTGTTGGCGAAATGTTTTGCTGAAATCGCGCGCGTGGTGTGTCCGGGCGGCGCAGTGCATCTGATGGATTTTGCAAGCCTTAAGCGGCGAGCCACGGCGAAATACTTCGCCTACGGGAGAACCAAGGGCCTTGGTGAATTCTTGGCCAGAGACTACGAAAATTCGCTGAATGCAGCGTTCAGAGTCGAGAATTTTAATGACTTACTGAAGATATTACAGACTGCGATACCGGCCGTGCGGTTATGCAAAACCTTTGGTGTGCCGTTCATGGTAGCGATCACGTCGCTAAACAATCCAGAGCCCGAGATGAGAGTACAAGAGTTGCTAGCCCAGTACTGGTCGCGCATGCTGCCTAGTCAGCGCAGTGACTTCGAGGCGATGCGGATGTTTTTTCGACTCAATGGTCTGAATTCATCACATCCAAAAAAATGGCTTAAGTGACTTTCAAACCGGCGGAGGAGTTAAAAAAGCGCAAGCACACTGCACAAATCTCATCTCGCCAAATAAAAAAAAGGACCGCAACTGCGGCCCTTTTCATTTGGATTCGAACAACCGCACAGCCATCCCTGGCAGATCAATCTCTCAGGCCGGTACTCTTAGCCTTTGCGTGCACGGCGGGTAGCGACACCCATGCCCACAAGCGCCAAGCCAACCAGGGCCAAAGCACCAGGTTCCGGCACGGTCTGGAAGAATGCGTTGGCTGAGCTGTTGAGCAACTGCACGCTGGTGCCACTAACCGGGATGAACGACTGGAAATTGCCATTCAGGTCAAGGATCATGTAGAACGGTCGCGGCGCGATGAAGTATTTGTCGCCATTCGGCGGCAGCTGCCCCGGCGCCGAGGTCAGCGCGAAGTCGCCAAACACGACTTCAAAGTTGCCGTTCGCCAGACCGGGGTTAGTAACGCCCTCAGCAGCAGTGATCAGCGATGCCGAGCCCAGCAAGTAGTCATCGGTGATCGATGCAGCGCCGCTCGTGAGCACGAGGTTGTTCACGGACGGCACAGCTGCTGCCGAGGCGCCCACGTTGTAGACCGTGTTCATGATCGGATCAGCCCACACTTCAATGGCGCCGCCACCGCCAGTGAAAGTGAAGCCACCACCGACCTTAGGAGCAAAGGTGCCAAACCCAGTGAACTTGGCGTACAACTTGTAACCGCCGAAGATGTCAGGTGCGCCAAGAAACGAAGGCACCGAAGCACCGTTGTTGAACCACTTGCCGGCATTGAAAATGGCCTCGGTGGTGAACGTGCTCCCCAGGCCAACCGTCAAGACTTCGTCGTATTGTCCGCTGAGCTGATCAACTGGCAGATTGATGAATGGGGCAACGACCGGTGTGCCGGGAATCGCACCCTCGTTGATCCAGACGGGTTGGCCAACGGGGGCGGCATGGGCGCCGGCTGCAGCCGCGATCAGCGTCAGGGCTGCGGCAGTGACTTTGGCGTACTTGAGGATGGTGTTCATTTCAAAGCTCCTGGTTTACTTGGTCGCTGCATCGGGAGACGACTCCATGATCTATAAGCATGCACCGTGCCAAACAAATTAATCACTTTAAAATCAATAGCTTACCAACCAAACCGTGACACTGATCGGCCACATCGTAAAGAAAGCCGACAGGCTCTTAAAGAGCAGCCAGCAGCCGCTTGGCCTCACTGCGGTCAGCGGGAGGCGCCGACGCCAAGCTGGCCAGATCCTCCAACAGACGGCGAGCGCTCGCCTTCTCACCTGACTTGATTTGCAGACGTGCAAGCCCGAGCCGATAGCTCGTCTGCGCAGGCGCCAAGTCAGAGGCCTTCTTGAGGGCCGCCAAGGCGCCCTGCGTGTCACCCGCTAGGTCCAGCACGTGCGATTGCGTGTCTAGAAAGTCGGGCTGATCAGGTAGAAGCACCAAAGCCCTCGCGATCAGCGCGGCTGCACCCGGCTTCTGCAATTCGGCAGTCACCCAGGCCAGGTTGTTCAAAGCCCGCGCATGGTCAGGCGAGCGCTCGACCGTTGACCGGAACCAGCGCTCAGCTTCTGGCAGGTCTTTTTGCACCAGGGCCACCATGCCCAGGTGAAATGACATCATCGCGTCCTTGGGATGCGCCTTCACCCAAGCTTCGGCGTAACGAGCAGCGTCGGGGCGACGCTGTTCGGCCAACAACGCGCTATGAACCTTGGTCGCAAGGTAGCCAGCGTCGCCAGTTTTGCCGATGCCTCGCTGGTAGGCCTCGCGCGCAGCGGGCCAGCTCTTGACTTGGCGCTGGATGTCGCCCTCCAAGGCATAGCCCAAGGCGGCAGTCGGCCGCTGCTTCTGAATGCCCCGCGCCACGGCGAGTGCGGCATCCACCTTGCCGTTGCGCAACGAAAGCTGAATCAACCCCTGCTGAGCCGCCAGATTCGAAGGATCGAGTTCCAACAGCCGCTTGTACTGAGCGGATGCGGCTTCAACCTCACCCCTGATCGTGTACAGCACAGCCAGTCGCAACGGCGGCAACGGGGAATCTGGTTGCTGGCTGGCAAGCTTGCCGAAAGTTGACACCGCCTGTTGCACATTGCCGGCGGCAATCTGGGCCCTCCCCAGGACATCCAAGACGTCAACATCATGGGGCAGCGCGACCAGCGCATCTTGTGCAGCCACCAACGCCTTGCTGGCCTGCCGGCTACCAAGCAGAAATTCGGCCAAGGCCAGCAGCGGACCCTTCTCGCCTGGATTTGCGCGCTGCGCCTGCCGATATAACTCAGCCACTTCATCGACGCTGCCGCCCATCTTGAAACGAAGGTCGGCCCGCGCCAACAATGCGTCGTTGTTCTTGGGATCGACCTTCAACACCGCCTCGATCCGCTTACGGGCCTCTTCAGGCCTGCCCTCGCTGAGGTCGAGAGCCGCCAGTCGGCCGACCGAAGGGAAGTACGTCGGCGATAGTGTCCCTGCTCGCTCAAAGCTGGCACGCGCCTCGCTTACGTTCTTCATGCCAAGCTGTACCCGGCCTCGGAGATCCTCGACAAACGGCTGCTGCGGGAACTTGCGGCTTAACGCATCGACCGCCGTCAGCGCTGCGTCGAATTCGCGGCGACGTACATGGGCGCCGATAGTGGCGAGATCGGCAATTTCGCCCTTGTCGCCAGCAGCAATGCTGCTCAGTGCGGCAAATGCCGCGACCGAGTCACCTCTAGAGAGTTGCCGGAGCGCGGCCGCGGTGCCGATTTTCGGATCATTCGGCGCAACACTAGAAGCCCTTGCAAAAAACACCTCTGCGCGCGCTGCATTGCCAGACTGGAGATAGGCCATGGCCCCGAGATACAGGGAGTCCGCGTCCGCGTCGGCACGGGCGAGCAATGGCTTGAGCACTTCCAGCAGTTTCGTGTTCTGCCCAGTCCGCAAATAAACTTGCCCCAACATGCGCCTGGCATGCATTTGTTCCGGTGCCAGCTTGACCGCCTTTCCGAGGTAGGCCTCCGCCTGAACCAGTGCGCCAAGCTGCAGTTCGTTGGCACCGGCCAGCGTGAGGAGGCGGATGTTATCCGGCGCGACACGCAGCAATTGCCCGAACATTTCGCTCGCCGCCTTGTAATGGCCCTTGAGTACGGTGAACTGTGCTTCAAGAAAGACCGTCTGTGCATGAGCCGGAAAGGCCTTCTTCATTTGCTCGAACTGCTTCTGGGCCTCTTCGGTTTTCCTTGCCATCAGCAATGCCGTCACTAAATTGACGTGCGAACGCATCACTGTACGGTCGAGTTCTAACGCCTTATGGTAGGCCTCGATTGCCAGATCGAATTGACGCTTGCCGTACAGCAACAAGTCGCCCTTAAGTTGCCAGCCATCAATAGACCCAGGATCACCTTTGATCGCGGAGTCAACCAGCAACAATGCTTCGTCGGCACTGCCGGCACCGCCCTGACTTCCACGCAGGCGCGCCTGCAACAAGAGCGCGGCAGGAAAATTCGGGACTGCCGCAAAGGCTCGAGCAAGCCAACTGTCAGCATGCTGAAGATCGCCTTGCATGGCGTTCGCCGCCGCGAGGCTGGTTGCAAGATCTGCTGTCGCATTGGCATCAACGAAATTCATTTCGCCATAGCTATCGATGATCTTCTTGAACAGACCCATTGACAACTGAGTTTGCGCTAACGCCGGAGCCACAATCTCTATCGGATATTTCAGGTCCCGTGCCTTTGCAAACTCCAGCGCGGCGGATTCGAAGCTGCCTTCACGTACGAGCAGCTTGCCCATCAGGAATCGCGCCTCTGCTGAATTGGGGTTTGCTTGAAGTTCCGACTTCAACGCAAGCTTTGCCGCACCAATGTCGTTCTTTGCCAAATGAGCCTTGGCTGACCCAATCGAGTTTGAGGATGATCCATGCTGGTCGCAGCCCGACAGAAGCGCTGCAGCAGCCAGCCCAAAGCCAATCAAGAACGAATGAGAATATTTCAAGGCCAACCTCGGAGAGTTCTAGGAATCGATATGCTGCTTGATGGACAAACGGTTCATCAGGTCATACAGAGTTGGCCTGCTCACACCTAGCAATTCAGCGGATTTCGCAACGTTGCCGTTAGCGTGCGCCATTGCAGCCAGCACAGCCTGCCGCTCGGCGGCCTCGCGCACGGTGCGTAAGTCAAAGTTGGCATGATTGGTCTCGTCACCGACGCCATCGGAATCGAGCAATTTTTCGATGCCTAAATCGGCACTTCCGATCCTGGTGCCCTCGGCCATGATCACCGCACGCCGCACCGCACTGAGCAACTGCCGGACATTGCCCGACCAGGCATGCCCTTTGATCGCCCGCAGGGCATCGTCGCTGAAGGTCATTGCGCCTCGTTTTTGGTCTTGGGCAAACCGCCGCAAAAACGAATGCGCCAGCAACACCGCGTCGCCGGTGCGGCTGCGCAGCGCCGGAATCTCGACCACGATCTCGGCCAACCGGTAGAACAGATCCTCGCGGAACCGGCCCTCGGCGATCTGCGCCTTCAAGTCC
>JANOUM010000520.1:0-9996 GCA_031416855.1 Rhodoferax sp.
CGCGGATGCGGTAGAGAAACTGACCGCGCGCTGGATCAGGGATCTGGAGTGGGCGGTCAACGCCAGGTCCAAGATGATCAAGGCGATGCAGGACCAGGCAGCCAAGCTGCGCAAGGAGGTCGAGTCCGAGGTGCGTGCGGAGGTCGAAGCGCAACCGGTCTACGCCGCGCGCAAGTCTTTGCGCAACGACACCAAGATCGACATCGCCGCCTTGGAAGAAGCGTACATGGGGGAGGGTGACTGCTACGCCCTGCTCGATTGGAAACCCTTGGTGCAGCAAAAGCTTGCTGGCAAGAACGGCGCCCACCACGACATCCTGGCCGATAGGTTTGGGTTCAAGACGGGCGACGAGATGGTGCGCGCGATTCTCACCGCAGAACCGATCGACAGCATGACCGACCAGCGGATGCTGGAGCGCCACGGCGACCATGGACGGCCCGTTCCTGCGACTGGTGTTCCAGCCCGTGAAGGATGCAGCCAACGCCTACCGCGCAGACCGGATGATCTAACCGCAAGGCGTATCTGGCGTTGCTGGACAACATCGCCCCCACCATGACCAAGGGCACGATCACGGCACCGGAGCTGGGCTACACGTCCGGCCGGGGCACACGGCATCGGCCACGCCGAGCTGC
Source organism: Rhodoferax sp. (assembly GCA_031416855.1). GTDB lineage: Bacteria > Pseudomonadota > Gammaproteobacteria > Burkholderiales > Burkholderiaceae_C > CAISIP01. The sequence continues at coordinate 633 of JANOUM010000520.1, forward strand.
TGCACACCATCCTGCACAGCCTGGGGTTTCTGTGGGCGGCAATCGGCCAGCCAGTGTTTGGTTACATCGCCACGGTCAAGGGCTGGGCTGCTGCACCGGCCATCGACACGGATGTGCTGCTGTATGTGCTGGGCGGGATGCTCGGGCTGGGTACGCTGCGCAGCGTCGAGAAGGTTAAGGGAGCGGCCTGAGTGTCGTCGGCGTGAGTGAAAAAAGTGTGAATCCGTGGACCCCTCTGACAAACCGTTGATTTTGCTGCACCAAAATGGAGCGGGTGAAGGGAATCGAACCCTCGTATGCAGCTTGGGAAGCTGCCGTTCTACCATTGAACTACACCCGCAGTTCGTAACCCGTTGATTTGTTTGGTTTTTCTCGCCTAAGACCTTGATTCTAGCGTAACTTTTTAGCGGGTTTAGGCTCGCCGGAGGCGACCTTGCGCAGCGGTGGCATGCGCCGATTCAAATCGATTTCGTCCTGCAAGAGGTTCCGGGTCAAGGCGACAGCGATGCGCCGGAAGTGGGCAAGGTCGTCCGCCGAGACCCCCCGGGTGGCAGCGCGATGCAAATCCTCTGCCAGCGGAATAAGCCGTTTCTTCAGTGCTCTGCCTTCGGGCGTGAGATAAACACAAATCTGGCGCTTGTCGCTCGGCACCCGTCGGCGGGTGATGTAGCCCAACGCTTCCATCGACTTGAGCGCGCTGTAGGTGGTGGGCTCCGTCAAGCCTGCAAACTCACTCAACTCGCGTTGGGTGACACCGTCGCACTCCCACAGTATTCGCAGAAACGACCAGTACCCGTGCGAAACAGAGTGCACCATCAATCGCATCTGCAAAGCGCGGGCGTACTCGCGCGCCAAGTCCTTCACGACATGGCCCAACCGGTCATTCGGCACAGCATCCCGCCACATCCGTTCGGGCACTGGTGGCGGCACCCCTTCAATTTGCTTCTGCATTTCGCTAACCATGCCAATTTGCCGCCCCACACGTACCGTCGGGCGATCAACCTGATGTCTGCAACTCCGATTGCGCGCCTCCTGCCAAGGCAGGTCGATTGCGCAAAGCCAGCTACTGCAACTTTCGCTCCGCAGCGCGGTCGATACACAAGCCGTTAGTGGACGTGACGAACCCAATGGCGGTCACGTACCGCCGTTCCGGTTGAGTTTCCGATCACAGCGATCTTGTTGCTGGGCAACAGGTGAGAAGGTCGACACCACTATGCGGGCATCGCCTGAAAACAGCCTCAGCCCAAGTGTACTACCAAGATCTGGCCGCCTCACCGGTCAACCTGACGCCGATCGGCATGTTCGATTTCCCGGCACTTTGTGCTGCTCGCTGGAAAGTTGCGATGAGCGGCAGTGCGCGACGGTAGAAGGCCCAGTCAGCACACGCTTGCTCGAGCCCTTCCCTTGGCGTTGCCTGACAGATTAGGCATAGCGGATTCGCAACGCGCTGAGTACACCCGCCAGGGCCGCCAGACCGGCCGCGACCGATATCGCCATCTCAGGACCATCGACTGGGTGGGAACGGTTCAACGTGAAGATCAGGGCCAACAAAACAGCACCGATTACTTGCCCGGTAAGCCGCGCCGTACCCAACATCCCGCCCGCCGCACCCGACCGACTCACCGGCGACGCCGTCAACAGGGTATGGTTGTTGGGTGACTGGAACAGCCCGAAGCCGATACCGCACAGCGCCATGCGCATGACGATATCCTGCAGTGACGGGGTTCCCCCCAGCGTCGCGATAAGCACAAGTCCCAGGGTCTGCAGTGCCAGCCCCACCGCACCCAGAAGGCCACTGGGATATCGGCCAATCAGCATGCCTGCCAAAGGCGCCATGAACAAGACCGCGAGCGGCCAGGACGACATGACGAGGCCTGCCTCGCCCGCGCTTCGTCCCCACAGGCCCAACAATAGGAAAGGCATAGCGACATAAACCAAAGTCTGCGAGCAAAAGGCAGCTGCAGACGTGCATAAGGACAGGCGAAATAGCGGAATTTGCAAGAGATCTACGGGGAAGATCGGCAGCGAAAGATCGCGCTGGCGCCGCAGGTACAGACGACCGATGCCGGCGCCCGCCAACAACAGCGCCAGCGGAACCCCGAAAGAGGTTAGCTGCGCGTCCTGCCTGAACGTACCTGCCAGCAATTGCGCCCCCACGAAAACCAGACCGAAGGTGAGCATGTTGAGCAGCACATCCAGGCCGGGCAGGGGCGGCCCCTGCGTGGCCGGATGGGGCTTTCCAGGCAGAGCATGCCAGCCCAAGCCAATCAGCAAGATGCCCAACGGTATATTGCCCGCGAAGAGCCAGGGCCAGGTCGCAACCGAAAGGATTCCCGCCGCAACCGACGGTCCGGCAGCTGCGGCTGCGGCAACAATGGCCGCATTCAAGGCGATAGCACGTCCGAACAGCCGGCGCGGGAAGATCTGGCGTAACAAGGCGCCATTGACAGCCATGATGCCCGCTGCACCCAGGCCTTGAACCCCGCGTGCGAGCGCAAGCATGGTCAAGTTGCTGGCCAGGAAGCAAACGACAGATGCGACCGCAAACACGGCCACTCCCCCAAGGTAGACCCATTTGTACCCGATGCGGTCGCCAATTGCGGCGAACGGCAGCAACAAGGTCAGCGCGGCCAACTGGTAGGCGCTGATCACCCACACCGCATCGGCTGCAGACGCGCGCAGATCGCTGGCGACGACCGGCAACGCGAGATTGACGATCGTGCCGTCGAGTGACGAAATCGTCACTCCAAAAATGATCACTGTGGCGGCCCACAAGCGAGCCGGCATTGCAATACCGTCGCGTTCGGGTGCCTGCGCCTGAATTTGCTGGCGGGGTTCGGCTGGCATGTCAATTCACTTTTCTGTGGCGAGCCTGGGCGCAACGACAGACTGCTTCAACACCACACCGGCCGAGCCTCCTCAGCGCTGGCTCAGGGCATCGGAAGGCGATGGCTGGGGATTTCCGCGTGACTCTTCGTGAATGAGATTCCAGATGTAGTCCTCAACTTCGTGAAAGCGCGGATCGCGCTTCAAGGTCAACTTGCGAGGCCGCTCCAATTGGATATCCACCATCTTCTTGACGCGGCCAGGTCGGGCTGTAAAAACCGCCACCCGGTCCGAAAGAAAGATGGCCTCATCGATCTGGTGCGTGATGAAGAGGACGGTCTTCTTGGCCTTGAGCCAGATCTGTAGCAACTCTTCCTGCATCATCTCTCGCGTTTGCGCGTCCAGTGACGCAAAGGGTTCGTCCATCAAAAGAATCTGCGGATCCATCACCAGCGCCCGTGCGAGGTTCACGCGCTGCTGCATGCCGCCCGACAACTCATGTGGATAATGCTGTTCGTAGCCGGCCAATCCGACCATCTCGATGAAATGCATGGCACGGGCCTTTGCTTCTTTAGCTGGAACGTGGTGACACTCGAGCCCGTACGCCACATTGCGCAGCACGGTGCGCCATGGCAGAAGCGATGCATCCTGGAAAACCATGGCGCGATCGGGACCAGGCTTGGATACCACTTTGCCGTCAACCAGGATGCTCCCGCCGGTTGCCGGAATCAATCCGTCAACGACCGAAAGGAATGTGGTCTTGCCGCAGCCGGAAGGCCCGACCACAGAGACGAATTCACCCTCCATCACCTGCAGGTTAACCCCCTCCAGCGCGGCCTGAGCAAGGTTGGTCCGCGGCCTCATGTAGTCCAGGCGGATTGCCTGTGCCTCAAGTTTCACTGGCATCTGCTATTGCTCCTGGATCTGTTCGGCTTCATGCCGTGGCAGCCTGGCGTGGCCGCCAATTGTCAACGCGCCGCTCAAGGGCATGAATGCACCAGGTCAGCAGCAGCCCGATCACGGCAATGACCAGGATGCCGACAAAAACACGGTCCGTCTGGAACGATGCACCCGACACGTTGATGAGGTATCCGATGCCTGCAGACGAGGCGTAAATCTCGCCGACGACAACCCCCACCATCGCACGACCGACACCGAGGCGCAAGCCCGACAGGACGTAAGGCAATGATGTCGGAAGGATGATGTCGCGAAACAGCTGCCAATCGGACGCGCCGAAACTTCTCGCCACCTTCAGCAAGCGCGGGTCGGTGGTCTTGTCCGCAGCCATCGTGCTCATGGTGAGGGGAATGAAGGTCACCAGCGCGATGATGAGGACCTTGGTGGCTAGCCCGGTTCCAACCCAAATGATGAGCAGCGGAATGAAAACCACTTGGGGAGTGGCGTTGTAGGCAGACAGGAAGGGTTCGACCGCATAACGCAGCCGCCTGTACCAGCCGACGGCCAATCCCAACGGTATGCCGAACAGCACCCCGATCAAGCCGCCAAGGCCGAACGTAACGCCGCTGGCAACCAAGTGGTCCCAGATTTCGCCAGTGCTGAACATCTCCTGAACCTTCATCGCGACGCGCGTGGGTGACGAGATGAAGATCGGCCGGATACGCAACTGCGACGCCATATCGCCCAGCAGCGGTTGCAAGAGGTCGGCCCACAACCCATTCGAGAGGCCCTGCCAGAAACAGAGAAACGCGGCTAGCGCAACGCCGCCCAGGAGTTGATGCTCCACGCGGAAATACAAGCGCGCCAGGGCCGAGCGCCTCGGCGGGCTGCCGACGGGCAGGTTGGAAATGCTCGTATCGGGCATGCGTTACTCCGATGAACCCACGCGCGGACGCCACACGTCAAAGCGGCGCTCCAGCCAGGCCAGACCCTCGACGGTGACAAGGCCCACAAAAACGACGAGCAGCACGCCGACGAGCATCTTGTCTGTCTGCAAGGCGTTGCCAGCCGAGGCAATGAAGTAGCCGACGCCTGCCGTCGCGGCATACAACTCGCCAACAATCACGCCCAGCAGAGCGCGGCCCGAACCATATTTGAGGCCCGTGAAGATGAATGGCACCGTCCCGGGCAGCACGATGGTGCGAAAGATGCGTCCACGCGTCGCGTTGAAGCTGCGCGCGACACGCATGAAGCGTTCCTCGCTGTTGCTTACGCCAGAGTAGGTGCTGATGAGGATCGGAATCACGGCACCCAAGAAAACCACCATGACTTTGGACCAGATGCCGATGCCAAACCAGATGATGATGATCGGAAGCAGCGTGATGCGGGGGATCGTGTTGAGGATGTGAATGAACGGGCTGAGCACGAAGTACAGCCGTTTGAACCAGCCGACCGCGAGTCCGAGCGGCACGCCAACTGCAATTGCCGCCAGGTAGCCCACGATAAACTCTATTGCGCTTATGCTCATATCGTTGCGAAACTCGGCCGTGGAAAAGACCTCGATTGCAGCCCGCACCACATTTGTCGGCGACGAAATGAAAAGCGGGTTCACCCATGCAAGCCGCGAGGTGGTTTCCCACAGCAACAGAAAGGCCAGCAAGGTGGCGCCGCCAATGATGGCGCGCTCGTTGCTTTGGTAAACGCGCCTGAGTCCCGCTGGCCCCACCCAGCGAACCTGCGAAGCTGGAGCCACTGCGGCGCCCGGTGATTGATTTGCGTCTCCCACCGTCCTAGTCCGTTTCAGGCAGAACGACCTCGATGTTGAGGTACTTGTCGACGCGAGCGCACTGCCCGGGGTACAGCACTGTCGTTGAGGTCTTTTCCTCTATCACCGCAGGGCCGGGAATCCTCATACCCGGCTCCAGTCGGGCCCGCCGGTAGACAGGCGTATCCAGCTCCAGGCTAGGGCCGAAGTAAACAACCCTGTGGTTCTCGACAGGCGCCGTGATCGAACTGGCTGGCGCATACTCGCGCAGCCGGGGCTTGGGAATGACCCCGAGGCCGACAACCCTGAAGTTGACGATCTCCAGCGGCTGATTGTTGGCACTGTGCCCGTAGCGTCGCAAGTGGGCTGCATGAAAGCACTCGCCCATCGCCTCCATCTCCTGTTTGCTGAAGCCAGTTGCCGGGACCGTCACTTCGTACGATTGCCCGGAGTAGCGCATGCCCGCAAACCGCAATAACTTGATTTGGTGCGGCGGCACGTTCTCGCGCACCAGGTCAGACGAAACCTTCGCCTCAAGCCCGCGGTACGTCTCCTCGAGCATCGTCGGCATGGCCGTTGCCAAAGGCGTGAGCCTGGTGACCGAACGGTCTTGCTGGATGTCGGTCACAAGCATGCCGTAGGCGCTGAATGTGCCCGGGTCCCGCGGGATCAGTAGACGTCGCACGCCCAGCTCGTCCGCAATCTTGCAAGCCGTTGTCGGACCCATGCCGCCGAACGGAATCAGCGTGAAATCCCGCGGATCGTAGCCCCGCTCGACGGTGATCGTTCGCATGGCCGCCACCACCGTGGCAGACAGCACAGTAAGGATGCCCCAAGCAGCCTCTGGTGCCGACATATTCAGTGCAGTGGCCGCTGATTTCATGACGGCGTCACGGGCCTTGTGCGCATCAATCGGCATGGCACCATCGAGCAGGACCTCAGGGTTGAGATGTCCCAGTACCACAAGTGCATCTGTCAAGGTGGCTTCGGTCCCACCGCGCATATAGCAGGCAGGGCCAGGGCGCGCACCGGCACTTTGCGGCCCCACCTTGAGCACTCCGCCTAGCTGAATGGAAGCCAGGCTCCCGCCACCGGCGCCGATGGTGTCGATGTCGACCGCCTCGCTGCGCACAGGATGGCGCGCCACGGTGAGCTCCGATTTCGTCAGAGGGCGACCGGGGATCACCGCCATGTCCGTGCTGGTTCCACCAACGTCGAAGGTAAGCAGGTTCTCCAGGTTCTTGATGTCGCCGAGATAGCGGCTGCCAATGACTCCGGCGACGGGCCCGGACATCATGGTCTGCACCGGCGTCGCGGCAAGCATACCAGCGCTCGCGGCGCCGCCGTCCGACTTCATCATCAGCACCCGGGCCCTGGGAAAGTAGCGGAGCGAAAGATCTTCCAGGTCCTGCAGGTACTTGGCCGTGGGTGGGCCGATATAGGCGTTCGCGACGGTGGATGCGGTCCGTTCGTACTCCCGCCACTGCGGGTTGACGTCGCTGGACAAGGAAACATAAACCTGAGGAGCGATTCGGCGGATGATCTCGGCGGCGGCTTGCTCATGTGCCGGATTTGCATAAGAAAAGAGGAAGCACACCGCGATGGCCTTGACATCCTCTTTGACCAGTTGCTCGACTGCACGCTCGACATCGGCAACCTGCAGCGGTTCGATCACCTCGCCCTGGTAGTCCATCCGCTCGCTGACCTCCAGCACATGGTTGCGCGTGAGAAGCATCTTGGGTGCGGGTGAGTACATCGTGAAAACATCCGTGCCTCGCCACTGACGCCCGATCTCGTACACATCCCGAAAGCCCCGCGTCGTGATCAGGCCCACCTTGACCCCTTTGCCCTCCAGCATGGTGTTGAGGGCAGCGGTGGATCCGTGCAGTATGAGCGAAACGGACTCGGCGCCGAACTCGGCCTGAAACTCCTTGGCGATGTCATCCATGACCAGCATTGGCTGAGCCGGATTGGATGAGTATTTTCGAATCGCGATGACCTCGCCCTGGTCCTCGTCGAATGCAGTGACATCGGTGAAGGTGCCTCCGACGTCGATACCTATGCGTAGCTTCATCCCTTCGACTCCATGACTTGTTGTTCGCTGCTCAGGGCGCGCGCTTTGGCGCGCAGTTCGACGGTCTTCCGCAGATCAATTGAATGCGTGACGGCGTCGAGCACCACTCCGTAGTCCAACTCGGCCGACCCAACCGACACATAGCCGCGTATCACATCTTGACGAACGCGCTCCGGATCGCGATCGAGCGGATTCCCCCAGCCCCCACCGCCCGCCAGATGCCACGAGATCACTTCATTCTGTTTCAGCCTCAGGGCCGCCGTCTTAGAGAAAAGCGCCCGCCCATCCTCCCGCCCAGGGTTCAACACCGCGCCACCAGGTTGAGCTGGCTTGGCATCGAAGACGCCGGAAGAAGAGAACTTGAATCGGTCGGTCCGCAGGTTGAACACCATCTCATCGCTGAGCACCCGCCATTCGCGCAGAGTGCCCAGGCCACCACGAAACTTGCCCGGGCCCGCAGAATCCGGCCGCAGTTCATAACGGTCGATACGAATCGGGAACTCTGTCTCGATCGACTCGACGGGCGTGTTCATCACGTTGATGACCAGGTCATCCTGGGCACTCACACCATCGTCATGCGGCCGCGCGCCACCACCGCCGCAATAGATCTCGTGGAAGGAGGCCCACTTGCCTGTCTTGAAGTTCATGCCAGAGCCCGTCAGGCCACCACTTGCGGCACTAGCCGGCGCGGGAATTCGGTCGGGCGCGACCCTGCCCAGAACGCGGCACGCCACTGAAGCAACCAGCTGGCCGGCTCGAACGTACATGTTCACGGCCGCAGGGTACTTGGGGTTCAATAGCGAACCCACGGGGGGATAGGTAATCTTCACGACCCTGGCCATTCCATCATTGACGGGAAGGTCGGCTCCGAACGCCATTTTGGTCCAGCATTCGAGCAGTGTGCGCGAAACACATGGCCTCAAATTGAGCGGGCCTTTCGCCTGCGCATCGCTATCGAGAATGAAGTGGAGTTCGTCGCCCTTGACCTCGAGCGTGCAGCTTACGCGCAGCGGCTTGTCACGGTCGATGCCGTCGTCGTCCAGGTAGTCGGTCTCGGGGCCGTAAGTCCCGTCGGGCAACTCCGCAATACGTTTGCGCAATTCGGCCTCGCAGATGTCCATCCAGCGGCTCCAGCAAGCCGATACTTTGTCCAGACCGTGCTTGTCGAACAGGCCTGACAGTTTTTGCACCCCATACACGTTGGTCTGCGCCTGCGCGTTGACGTCGCCCCACGTCACCTCCGGTGTGCGCGTGTTTGCGCAGATGATTTCGTAGACGTCCTCGTTCAGCACGCCAGCCTTGAACAGCCGAACGGGTGGCAGCAACAAGCCCTCCTGAAATATCTCGGTAGCAGCGGGGCTATTGGTGCCGGGTACCATACCGCCGAAGTCCGGCTTGTGCGCGGTGTTGCCGATATAGCCGGCAAGGCGCCCCCCATAGAAGATGGGTGAGATGACGGTGACGTCGGTCGCATGGTTCTGGCAGGCCCGATATGGGTGGTTGACAATGATTGCGTCACCAGGGACCAGCTTGCCCTCGTAGAGTCTGTGCACCTCGCGCACTTGCGCCGAGATCGGTCCAATGTGCAGCGGCTGCGGGATGCCCTGGGCAACCAGCCTTGCCTGATCGTCAAAGATACAGAATGTGAAGTCCTGACTTTCCTTGATCACGTTTGAATAGCCGGTGCGCATCATGTTGACCGTGAGCTCGCGCGCGATTTGCTGGGTCGACTGGTAGATGACCTCTAGGTCGATGGCGTTCAATGTTTGCTCCGTGCGCCGGTCAAGACCGGCAAAGTGTTG
>JANOUM010000521.1:0-2634 GCA_031416855.1 Rhodoferax sp.
TTGGCATCTGGATCCGCCTTTTTCAGGGCGGCGAACGCAGTTTCGCTTTGTTGTGCTGAACTGACACCTTTTTGTGCCGGCAGGCGAATCATCACGTCGCGTGCGGTGCCGAAGCTCTGCACCTGGATGTCGGTGTACCCCAAACTCGCAATCACGCCCCGCACCTTGCCGACGTCGGCAGGCTGCGAATAACCTACCTCCATCACCGTTCCGCCGGTGAACTCCACCGACAGGTGCAAGCCCCGGCTGACCAGGAAGAACACGGCCAGCAGAAAGGTGACCAGGGACACCACGTTGAGCAGCAGCGCATGGTGCATGAACGGGATGTCGCGCCGGATCTTGAAGAATTCCATGGCTATTTACCTTCCGTGGCCTTGGCCACCGATGTGCCGCTGTCTGGTCGCCAAACGGTTCCGATCGACACCGTCCTGAGCTTTTTGACCCGCCCGTACCACAAGTTCACCAGCCCGCGGGACAGGAACACCGCCGAGAACATGCTGGTCAGGATCCCGATGCAGTGCACCACCGCGAAACCGCGCACCGGGCCAGAACCGAAGATCAGCAAGGCCAGACCGGCAATCAGGGTCGTCACGTTGGAGTCCAGAATCGTGCCCCAGGCCCGCTCGTACCCGGCGTTGATGGCGGCCTGCGGCGACGCCCCGCTGCGAAGCTCCTCGCGGACCCGCTCGTTGATCAGCACGTTGGAGTCGATGGCCATCCCGAGCGCCAGCGCCATGGCGGCCATGCCAGGCAGCGTCAAGGTGGCCTGCAACATCGAAAGAACAGCGACCAGCAGCAGCAGGTTCACGCCCAACGCGACACTGGAAAACACGCCGAACATGACGTAATACATACACATGAAGGCCACGATGACCAGGAAGCCCCAGGTCACGCTGCTGAAACCCTTGGCGATGTTTTCAGCCCCCAGGCTCGGGCCGATCGTGCGCTCCTCGATGATCTCCATCGGTGCTGCCAGGGAACCGGCGCGCAGCAGCAAGGCGGTGTCGTTCGCCTCCACCGTCGTCATGCGTCCGGAGATCTGCACTCGCCCGCCGCCAATCTCGCTGCGGATCACGGGGGCCGTCACCACCTCGCCCTTGCCTTTTTCGAACAGCAGGATGGCCATGCGCTTGCCGATGTTTTCGCGCGTCACATCGCGAAAAATACGCGAGCCCTTGGCATCCAGCGAGAGGTGCACGGCCGCCTCCTGCGTCTGGGTGTCGAAACCGGGCTGCGCGTCGGTCAGGTTCTCGCCGGTCAGGATCACCTGCTTCTTGACGATGACCGGCTGACTGCTGCGCTCCAGGTAGCGCTCGGAGCCAAACGGTACCGGGCCATTGCCGGACTCGGCGGCGCGGGCCTCGATGCTCTCGTCGACCAGCCGGACCTCCAGCGTCGCCGTGCGACCCAGGATGTCCTTGGCCTTGGCTGTGTCCTGGACACCAGGCAACTGGACCACGATGCGGTCCAGGCCCTGCTGCTGAATCACCGGTTCCGCCACGCCCAGTTCGTTGATCCGGTTGTGTAGCGTCACCATGTTCTGCTTCAGCGCCTGCTCCTGAATCGTGCGCGCTGCCGGCGCTTTGATGCTGGCTGTGAGCTTGATATCGCTGCCCTCCGGTGCCTCGACCGTCTGCAGTTCCGCGAACTGGTCCGCCAGGATGCGTTTGGCCGCCTCCAGTGTCTGGGCATCGCGAAAGCGGATCTCGATGGTCTGGGCCGCGCGGGTGATGCCGCCATGGCGGATGTTTTTCTCGCGCAGCACGGTACGCAGGTCGCCTGACAGCGATTCGGCCTTCTTCGTGAGTGCCGCCTGCATGTCCACCTGCAGCATGAAGTGCACACCGCCGCGCAGATCGAGCCCCAGGTACATCGGTGCGGCGCCCAGCGCGGAAAGCCATTTGGGCGATCGCGACAGCAGGTTCAGCGCGACGATGTACGGTGGGTCTGCAGGGTCGGGGACCAAGGCCTTCTGAATCGCGTCCTTGGCCTTGAGCTGGGTTTCGGTGTTGTCGAAACGCGCCTTGATGGAAGTTCCCTCGAAGGTGATCGCATCCGCCACGATGGCGGCGGACTTGAGCGCTTCCTGCACCCGGGCCTGGGTGGCGGAGTCGACCTTCACCGTGGCCTTGGCCGACGAAATTTGCACTGCCGGGGCTTCGCCAAAAAAATTGGGCAGGGTGTAGAAGATCCCCACCAGCACTGCGATCAGGATGACCGCGTATTTCCAGACCGGGTAGCGGTTCATGACGGAGATTCCTGGACGCCCTGGGGCCGCCTACTTGATGCTTCCTTTGGGGAGGACCTGGACCACCGCGCTGCGCTGGACCTGCACTTCGACACCGTTGGCGACTTCGAGGCCGAGGTGGCTGTCGCCCATCTTGACGACCTTCCCCAGAAGGCCTCCGGCGGTCACTACCTCATCACCCTTGGCCAGGGCGTCGATCATGGACCGGTGCTCCTTCTGCTTCCTCATCTGGGGGCGAATCATGACAAAATAAAGAACGACGAACATCAGCACCAGAGGCAGCATGCTCATGAGCGATGACTGCATGTCTCCACCGGTAGCGGCAGGGGCGGTTTGGGCAAAGGCGGAAGAAATGAACACAGACAACTCCACGACAAACAGTTAAT
>JANOUM010000522.1:0-8935 GCA_031416855.1 Rhodoferax sp.
GCGATCTCGCCGGCCTGGCCCGGGCCGACCTCGTTGCCGTCGTCGTCGAGCAGTTTCATCCAGGTGTTGGGCAGCGGCACGCCGATGGAACCGCTGAACTCGGTGGCGGTGGCCGGATTGCCACTGGCCGTGGGCGATGTCTCGCTGAGCCCGTAACCCTCCAGGATCGGCGAGCCTGTTTTTTCGAGCCATAACCTGGCAACGGCACTTTGTACCGCCGTTCCGCCGCCGGTCGAGCCCTGCAGGTGGCTCCAGTCGACGGTCTTGAAATCAGGGTGGTTGGCCATGCCATTGAACAGGGTGTTGACCGCAGGCATGACATGGATGCGGTGCTTGGCCAGCTCCTTGAACATGGCGGGCAGGTCGCGCGGATTGGGGATCAGGACCAGTTTGCCGCCCATGCGCACGGACAACATCATGCAGTAGGTGAACGCGAAGATATGGTAGAGCGGCAGCGCGCAGACCGTGGTCGGCTGCTCGTTGGCTGGTATGCGGCCCATCAGCGGCGCGCCCCAGGCCTCGTTCTGCAGCACGTTCGCAACCAGGTTGCGGTGCAGCAGCACCGCGCCCTTGGAGACTCCGGTGGTGCCCCCGGTATATTGCAGGACCGCCAGGTCGTCGGCCTTGATCGGCGGCTTCTTCAGCGTGGCGGCCGTTCCGCGCGCCACCGCTTCGTTGAAGCGGACCGCCCCCGGGAGGGCGAAGGCCGGCACCAGGTTCTTGGAGTGCCGCACCACGTAGTTGACCAGCGCTCCCTTGAAAAGGCCGAGCTGGTCACCCATGGCACACAATACGACATGCTTGACCTGGGTCGACGTTATGCACTGCTCCAGCGTGGTTGCGAAGTTCTCCAGGATCACGATCGCCTTGGAGCCCGAGTCCTTCAGCTGGTGTTCCAGCTCGCGCGGGGTGTACAGCGGATTGATGTTGACCAGCACCAGACCGGCGCGCAGGATTGCGGCCACCGCCACCGGGTACTGCGGGACGTTGGGCATCATCACCGCCACCCGGTCGCCCTTGGACAGGCCCAGTCCCTGCAGGTAGGCGGCGAAGGCCTGGCTCAGGCTGTCGGTCTGGGCATAGGTGATGTCCTTGCCCATGAAACTGTAGGCAACCCGCGCGGCGTATTTCCGAAAGCTCTCCTCCATCAGGGCGACGATCGATTCGTACAGTGCCACGTCGATGTCGGCGGGCACGCCTGGCGGGTAGCTACCGAGCCAGATGCGGTCTGTCATTGTCCTGTCTCCAGTTCTCTGTCGGCCGGCGCCTGGTTTTCTCGTGCTGCCGCTCCCTGAAGCGCCTTATTCGATGGCTTTGCCCATGTCTTCAACGACCTTCTTCGCGTCGCCGAAAACCATCATCGTCTTGTCCATGTAGAAAAGCTCGTTGTCCAGGCCCGCATATCCGGCCGCCATGGAGCGCTTGTTCACGATCACGGTCTTGGCCTTGTAGGCCTCCAGAATCGGCATGCCGTAGATCGCGCTGCCTTTCACGTGCGCGGCCGGGTTGACCACGTCGTTGGCACCCAGGATGATGGCCACATCGGCCTGGCCGAACTCGCCATTGATGTCCTCCATTTCAAACACCTGGTCGTATGGCACTTCGGCCTCGGCCAGCAGCACGTTCATGTGCCCGGGCATACGACCGGCGACCGGATGGATCGCATACTTGACGGTGATGCCCTTTTCGGTCAGTTTCGCAGCCAGTTCCTTGACCGCGTGCTGGGCACGTGCCACCGCCAGACCGTAGCCCGGAACTATGACGACGGTTTCTGCGTTGCTCAGGACAAAGGCGGCGTCGACGGCGCTGCCACTCTTGACGTTGCGCTGCACGGCCGCGCCCGCAACGACAATGGCCTCGCCGCCAAAGCCGCCCAGGAGCACATTGAAGAACGAGCGGTTCATGGCCTTGCACATGATGTAGCTCAGGATCGCGCCGGACGAACCCACCAGCGAGCCGGCGATGATCAGCATGGAATTGTTCAGGCTGAACCCGATGCCCGCTGCTGCCCAGCCGGAGTAGCTGTTGAGCATGGACACCACCACCGGCATGTCGGCGCCGCCGATCGGAATAATGATCAGCACGCCCATGACAAAGGCCAGCAGCGTGGCAATCGCAAAGTGGGTCAGGTCACCGTTCCAGGTGTACAGGGCGACGTTGGCCACCAGGATCAGGCCCAGCACCAGGTTGAGCTTGTGCTGCCCGGCGAACTGCACCGGTGCACCCCGGAATAGGCGGAACTTGTATTTGCCCGACAGTTTCCCGAACGCGATCACCGAGCCGCTGAAGGTGATGGCGCCGATCGCAGAGCCCAGAGCCAGTTCGAGCCGATTGCCGGCCGGAATCGCGCCGCCCTTGGCGACGATGTTGAAGGCCCAGGGCTCGACCGCTGCGGCGATGGCGATGAAGACGGCCGCCAGGCCGATCATGCTGTGCATGAACGCGACCAGCTCGGGCATCTTCGTCATTTCGACGCGGTTGGCCATGGTGGCGCCCAGGCCGCCTCCCACGACGAGTGCGGCCAGCACGTACAGCAGGCCGGTGACGTTGCCGTTGGCGAGCCGGAAAATCAGGGCGGTCGTCGTCACGATCGCAATACCCATGCCGATCATGCCGAACAGGTTGCCACGGATCGAGGTAGTCGGGTGCGACAGGCCCTTGAGCGCCTGGATGAAGCAGATCGACGCGATCAGGTACAGGATGGTGACGAGGTTCATGCTCATTTCGCATCACCTTCGCGCGTGGCAGGCGTCTTCCTATCTTTCTTCTTGAACATTTCCAGCATGCGCCGGGTCACCAGGAACCCGCCGAAGACGTTGACGCCGGCCAGGGCCACGGCCAGCACGCCCATGGTCCGGCCCAGCGTGGTCTCGGTCAGTGCGGCCGCCAGCATGGCGCCGACGATCACGATCGCAGAGATTGCGTTGGTCACCGCCATCAGCGGCGTGTGCAGGGCCGGCGTCACGGTCCAGACCACGTGGTAACCCACGTAGATGGCCAGCGCAAAGATGATCAGGTTGGTGATGGTGGGGGAAACAAGGTCCATGTCTATTCTCCGTAGCAATTCACTGGGTTTTCGCGGCAGGCACAGCCGGGGCTTATTTGCGTTTGACTTCGCCGCCTTGTGTCATCAGGCAGGCCGCGACGATGTCGTCGTTCAGGTCCACCTGCAGCGTGCCGTCCTTGGTGATGATCAGCTTCAGGAAGTCCAGCACATTGCGCGCATACAACGACGACGCGTCTGCCGCCACCAGCGCCGGCAGGTTGGTCTCGCCCACAATCGTGACGCCGTGCCTGAGCACGGTGCGGTCTGCCTCCGACAGGGGGCAGTTGCCTCCGCCTTGGGGGCCCTTGCCGGCTGCGATGTCGATGATCACCGAGCCGGGCTTCATGCTGGCCACCATCTCCTCGGTGATCAGTGTCGGCGCCGCTCGCCCCGGGATCAGGGCCGTGGATATCACCACGTCGGCCTGCGCCACCCGTTTGGCGACCTCGATCTTCTGGCGCTCCAGCCAGCTCGCGGGCATCGGCTTGGCGTAACCACCCACACCGACAGCCGCCTCTTTTTCCTCCGCCGTGTCGTAGGAGACGTCGATGAACTTGCCGCCCAGCGATTCCACCTGCTCCTTGACGCTGGGGCGCACATCGGAGGCCTCGATGACCGCGCCCAGGCGTTTGGCCGTCGCGATCGCCTGCAGCCCGGCCACACCGACACCCAGGATCACCACCCGCGCGGCCTTGACCGTGCCGGCGGCGGTCATCAGCATCGGGAAGAAGCGCTGGTACTTGTCGGCGGCGATCATTACCGCCTTGTAGCCGGCGATGTTTGCCTGCGAGGACAACACATCCATGCTTTGCGCGCGCGTCGTGCGCGGTGCGGCTTCCAGCGCAAAGCTGGTCAGCCCGGCGCTGGCCAGCCGCTGCAGGCCGGGCGCATCGAACGGGTTGAGCATGCCCACCAGGGTTGTGCCCGGTTTCATCAGGGCGGCTTCCGCGTCGGAAGGACTGCGCACCTTGAGGACCAGTTCACACGCCAGCGCACCGGCCGCGTCCGTGATGTCCGCCCCGGCGGCGGTGTAGGCCTCATCGGTCACGCTGGCGGCCACACCGGCACCGGACTGGATGCGCAGGGTATGTCCCTGGGCTTTGAGCTTCTTGGTTGTTTCGGGGGTGATGGCGACCCGGGTCTCGCCGACCGCGGTCTCTGTCGGAATGCCAATGAGCATGGGCTGCTCCTATTGTTGTGACAAGGTGGAAGGTGGCCTGAAGCTTACATGAGTTTGACAGGCGCCCCGGAGCCTGTCGCGGGCGTGCGCCGCGCCGTGGCCAACCCATCGCCGGCCGCGCAGGGGATAATTTCGCATGCCCCACCGATGGAAACCCAATGTGACCGTGGCCGCGATCATCGAACGCGACGGGCGGTTCTTGCTGGTCGAGGAGCAGGCCGCCGATGGCCTGCGCCTCAACAACCCGGCCGGCCATCTGGACCCGGGCGAAACGCTGGTGCAAGGATGTACCCGCGAGACGCTGGAGGAGACCGCCCACTTGTTTCGCCCTACGGCGCTGGTGGGCGTCTACCTGTCGCGCCAGCCCAAACCGGCAGTCGTGGCGACCCAGGCCCAGACCATCACCTACCTGCGGTTCGCCTTTTGCGGCGAGCTGGGCGAGTTTCAGTCGCATCTGCGGCTGGACCATGGCATTGTGCGCACCCTGTGGCTGTCGGCTGACGAGATCCGGGCCAGCGCGCCCAGGCACCGCAGCCCGGTTCTGCTGCAATGTGTCGAGGACTACCTGGCCGGCGCGCGCTACCCGATGGATCTACTGCACAGTGACCTGGACCGGCCCCTGCAGGGGCCCGCGCGGGAATAATCGCGTTGTCATGGCGAGAGAACGGGTTGTGGTCGGCTTGAGTGGTGGGGTGGACTCCGCCGTGACGGCGCACCTGCTCAAGCAGCAGGGCTTCGAGGTCATCGGCATCTTCATGAAGAACTGGGAAGACGACGACAACTCGGAGTACTGCTCTGCCAACGTCGACTTCGTCGATGCGGCGGCGGTGGCCGACGTGATCGGCATCGAGATCGAGCACGTCAACTTCGCCGCGCAGTACAAGGATCGGGTGTTTGCCGAATTTCTGCGTGAATACCAGGCCGGACGCACACCCAATCCGGACATCCTGTGCAACGCCGAGATCAAGTTCAAGGCCTTCCTGGACCACGCCTTGCGCCTGGGCGCCCATCGGATCGCCACCGGCCACTATGCGCGCGTGCGGCTGAACACGGTGACGCAGCGCCACGAGCTGCTCAAGGGCCTGGACACGACCAAGGACCAGAGTTACTTCCTGCACCGGCTTGACCAGAGCCAGTTGTCGCGCACCCTTTTCCCCATCGGGGAACTGCGCAAGGTCGAGGTGCGCCGAATCGCAGCCGAGATCGGGCTGCCGAATGCGCGCAAGAAGGATTCCACCGGCATCTGCTTTATCGGCGAGCGGCCGTTTCGGGACTTCCTGAACCGCTACATCGCGCGCGAGCCCGGCCCCATCAAGGATATGTCCGGGCGCACCGTGGGTCGGCATGTGGGCCTGAGTTTTTACACCATCGGGCAGCGTCAGGGCCTGGGAATCGGCGGTATCCGCGACAAGGGCGCCCAGCGCGGCGGCGGGGAGCACGCGCCGTGGTTCGTTGCCCGCAAGGACATGCAGAACAACATTCTGTGGGTGGTGCAGGGACACGACCATCCATCGCTGCAGTACGACGCGCTGGTTGCCGACGCGGTGAGCTGGGTTGCGGGGGGGCCACCCGCACCGGGTGAGCTGGCGGCCAAGACGCGTTATCGCCAGCAGGATGCGCGCTGCCAGTTGTCCTTCGAGGACCCCAAAACTGCGCCGTTCACACTTGAATTTGCCGAACCGCAGTGGGCGGTGACGCCCGGTCAGTCGGCGGTGCTGTATGCCGGCGAGGTGTGCCTGGGCGGCGGCGTCATCCAGTCGGGGGCTCAAAAGGGGATGTCGTCGTCCATGTCGTCAAAACCGCTGGACGGCCGTGCTGCCGGAGCAGGCGCAGGCGCAGGAGCCGGTGGCCGTGGCGCAGCGGCTGCCGGGCGCGAGGCCGGCGCGTTGGGGCGGTTGTAAGCGCCACCGCTTTCGTCGCCGCCCGGGCCGCCCATGCCCTCACGGCTGCCCAGCAACTGCATCTCGGTGGCGATGATGTCGCAGGTGTTTTGCTCCACACCGTCCTTGTTGGTGAACTTGCCGTATTTCAGGCGGCCTTCGACGTAGATCGGGCGGCCCTTCTTGATGTATTCGCCGGCGATCTCGGCTAGCCGGTCATAAAACGTGATGCGGTGCCACTGCGTGTCCTCGATGGTTTCCCCGGTGTTCTTGTCCTTGCGCCGGCTCGAGGTCGCCAGGGTCACAGTGGCCACGGCCTGGCCCGAGGGCAAGTAACGGACTTCCGGGTCGCGGCCGCAGTTCCCGACCAGAATCACCTTGTTTACAGACGCCATATTGAGCTCCAAATATTGGGTGAATTATCAGCGTATCGCAAACCCGCCGGATTGCCTCTACCAGCCCGCGCCGCCCGTCCCCCTTTTGCGGGACATCAGCAGGGGCAGCGCGACCCAGACGGCTGCCAGCATCGCCACGGCGGCGCTCCATCGGAAACAGCACCAGATCCATCACGAAAAAGGAGCTGGTGAAGACCGGCAGCCACACCCATCCGTGCCGGCCCTCGGGCAGACCAAGAGCGGCGCCGCCAAAAGTCGACTGCTGGGGTCGATTTGCAGCCGGCGCGTTCGGCAGACCGTTTGCTGCGGCCAGGACGTCACCCACTTGTCGCCGGTTAAGCGCGGACGTTGTGTCGGGTAGCGGGGCCGGCCGGCGCCGGATGGACAATGTGGGGCGGTGCGGCCGGGTCTGCCGGCACGCCCGCAACCCAGGATCGCCCATGACCAGCCCCCGCAAAGTTCTTTTCATCTCGGCCGACCAATGGCGCGGCGAATGCCTCTCTGCCCTGGGGCACCCGGTGGTCAGGACGCCGCATCTGGATGCACTGGCGGCCGACGGTGTGTTGTTCCGCAGACATTTTTCGGTCACATCCCCCTGCGGACCGTCGCGCTCCAGCATGCAGACCGGCCTTTACCTGATGAACCACCGCTCCGGGCGTAACGGCACGCCGCTGGACCGGCGCCACACCAATATCGCGCAGGAGGTGCGCAAGCTCGGCATGGACCCGGTGTTGTTCGGCTACACCGACACCAGCGCCGACCCGCGTGGCCTGGACCCGCAGGATCCGGCACTGCGTACTTTCGAAGGTCCCCTGCCCGGTTACCGCATCGGGCTGCTGTTCCCCGACTACATGGCCGCCTGGATCAACGACCTGCGTCGCAAGGGCTACCAGTTTGAAGGCCGGCACGACGTCTACCTGCCCCAGCCGGGCTTCCGGCTGCCTCCCGACCGGGGGCACCGCTTCATTCCCACGCGGTTCAAGGCGCAAGACAGCGACACCAGTTTCATGACCAATGCCGTGATCGACTGGCTGGGCGACCACCGCACCCAGGACTGGTTCATGCATTGCGTATTCCTGCGCCCGCACCCGCCGGTGATCACGCCCGAACCCTACAACGCGCTGTATCACCCGGCCGACGTGCCGATGCCGCAACGCAGGGCCACGCCGCAGGACGAAGCCGCGCAGCATCCGCACCTGGCACAGTGGATCAAGACCTTCCAGCGTCCGGGCAAGTACGACGAGCACAACCCCAACCATCTGGTGGACATGCCGGAGCTCGAGCTACGTCAGATGCGTGCCTGTTATTACGGCATGATGAACGAAGTGGACGACGCGGTGGGCCGCATCGTGGCGCACCTCCAGGCCACGGGTGAATACGAGCACACGCTGATCGTCTTCACCTGCGACCACGGCGAGATGGGAGGCGACCACTACACCTGGGGCAAGGAGCTGTACTTCGACCAGAGTTTCCGCATTCCCCTGATCATCCGCGACCCGCTCCAGAGTGCTGACGCCGGGCGCGGGCGCCAGCTGGATGCCTTCACCGAGTCGGTCGACCTGATGCCCACGATGCTGGATTGGCTCGATGCGGATGCGCCTGCGCAGTGCGACGGCCGCTCGCTGATGCCGTTCCTGCAGGGCCGGGTGCCTGTCACCTGGCGGGAGGAGGCGCACATGGAGCTCGACTTTCGGGCCGGCCCGTACGGCGGCTACGATGGTCAGATCGCCCTGGGGCTGGAGCCCGACCAGTGCCAGCTCGCGATCCTGCGCGGGGCGCGCTGGAAATATGTGTTCTTCGCCGCCCTGCCGCCCCTGCTGTTCGACCTGCACAACGACCCCTGGGAGATGCACGACCTGTCGCGCGACCCGGCCCACCAGCCGGTCATGCTGGAGATGGCACAGAAGATGCTGTCCTGGCGGCTGGTGCAACAGGAGCATGTGCTGACTAACCTGCATAACGGCCCGAACGGCGTGGAAGACCGCGGCAATCGGCCGGGCTAGCGCCGAGCCCGGGCGCCATGGCGGCTGTGGTC
Source organism: Rhodoferax sp. (assembly GCA_031416855.1). GTDB lineage: Bacteria > Pseudomonadota > Gammaproteobacteria > Burkholderiales > Burkholderiaceae_C > CAISIP01. Next base: position 8,537 of record JANOUM010000522.1, read on the forward strand.
CCGCGCCGCGGGCAGCCGAGTGCTGGCGTATCCCGCGTGGGCGCGGCCACGGCCACCATGATGGTGTGGTCGGCGGTGGTGTTGGCCGGGAATCTGCTCGGCAATGGGGAACGTCTGGCCTGTATTGGAGTCCGAGGAGGGCCGTCGCGGGCTTCTTGGTGGCCTTGATGACCTTGCGCATGTCTGTGGCACGGGCCACTGTAGTAAATTCCACGCTTCACATGACATCCAACACATCGCGTCTCATCCTGACGATTTCCACCCGTGCACCCGACATTCGCCGATCTCCTGAGGCTGCCGCATGAAACCCAGAACCCGACGCGCCCTGGCCGTGCTGGGGGCCCTGGCAACCCTGGGCGTGGCCACGGCGCTGGTGCTCAATGCGTTCAACAGCAACCT
>JANOUM010000523.1:0-3150 GCA_031416855.1 Rhodoferax sp.
CATCGTCAGCACAGTGGCTGTTGCAAGTTTCATGGGTTCTCCCAGAGTGCCGATCGGTCGGGCGGCGAGGCCCCGCGCTGGCTCAGGTGTCGAACCGGATCACCTGCAGGTCGGGCACGGAGGCGGCGCGGTACTCATCGGGGTCGAACGCCTTGTCGCCGTCGGGCGACGCCACGCCGCTGGCCGTAAGACCGCGGAAATCATGAAGCGTTCCATCCATCAAGTGCGACGGGGCCACATTTTGCAGCGCCGAGAACATGCTCTCGATGCGGCCGGGGTGCTTTTTGTCCCATTCCTGGAGCATCTGGCCGATCTGTTTGCGCTGCAGGTTGGTCTGGCTGCCGCACAGGGTGCAGGGGATGATCGGGAATTCGCGGTGCACCGCCCAGCGCACGAGGTCTTTCTCGGTCACCAACGCCATCGGGCGGATCACGATATGGCGCCCGTCGTCGCTGACCAGCTTGGGCGGCATGCCCTTGAGCTTGCCGCCGAAGAACAGGTTGAGGAAAAAGGTCTGCAGGATGTCGTCGCGGTGGTGGCCCAGTGCAATTTTGGTGGCGCCCAGTTCGTCCGCCACCCGGTACAGGATGCCGCGACGCAGGCGGCTGCACAGGCTGAACAGGGTCTTGCCCTGCGGGATCACGCGTTTGACGATCGAGTAGGTGTCCTGGTTCTCGATGTGGAACGAAACGCCGAGATCGGTCAGGTAGCGCGGCAACACGTCTTGCGGAAATTCGGGCTGCTTCTGGTCCAGATTGACGGCGATCAAATCGAAATGCACCGGTGCGCGCGCCTGCATCTTGAGCAGGATGTCGAGCATGGCGTAGCTGTCCTTGCCCCCGCTGACGCAGACCATGACCGTGTCGCCTTGCTCGATCATGTTGTAGTCGACGATCGCCTGCCCGACCAGGCGACACAGACGTTTTTCCAGCTTGTGGGTTTCGCGTTCGATCATCACCATTGCCCGGTCTCCACGCGGATGGCCACTTCGCAGTCGTCGAAGATCTCCAGCTTGGCGATCTTGACCCGCACGCCCACGACACCGGGCAGTTGCATCAGCCGACGGGCCAGCTTGCCGATCAGCGTCTCGAGCAGGTTGACGTGCCGTTCAGTGCACTCGTCGATGATTATCTGGCGGACCTTGCGATAGTCCAGCACATGGTTGATCTGGTCGTCGACCGGATGCAGCGCCTGGGAGCCGAGGTTGAGTTCGGCGTCGACCTGGATCGGCTGAGGTGCAAGTTTCTCGCCCTCCAGGATGCCCAGGTTGGCTGCAAAACGCAGGCCGCCGAGCGTCAGGATCTGCGTGCCGCGCGGCTTGTTCATGGGGTGATCCTGCATGACGTAAGGGGGAGTTCGTGACCGCGTCGCGGCGGTCACATGAGGGAAAAATCGCGCTCGAAACGCATCAGATGCTGGCCGCCGTCGACCACCAGGGTGGTGCCGGTGATCGAGCCGTTGTCAAGCGCAAAACGCACTGTCCCGGCGACGTCGTGGGGCGTAGAGGATTGCTCCAGCAGCGCCATCTTGTGGCGCGCCTGGAACTGCTCGTCGGACAGCAGCGAACTGGTCAGGGTCAGGCCGGGCGCGACACCTACAACGCGTACTCTCGGCGCCAGCGCCAGGGCCAGCATCGTGGTGGCGGCCTCCAGGGCCGCCTTGGACAGCGTGTAGCTGAAAAAGTCCGGGTTCTGGTTCCACAGCTTTTGGTCCAGCAGGTTGACGACGACGCCCCGCGCCGACGGGTCGGTCGCCTGGCGTTCCTGCACATGCTGGTGCAACGCCTGAGACAGCAGGATCGCGGCGCCGGTGTTGCTGCGCATGTGTTTTTCCATGGCGGCGAAGCTGAAGCTGGCCGGCGCGTCGTGTTCGAATGTGGAGGCGCTGTTGACCACGGCGTCCAGATGGCCGAAGTGAGCGACGACTCGCGGCAGCAGATTGCGCACTGCGGCCTCGTTGGCCAAATTGGCCCGGAAGGTGGCGCTGTTGCCCGACAGCCTTGCACACTCGCCGCTGGTGCCGGTGGCGTCTTCCAGCGAATCGCGGTAATGCACGGCGACCTGCCAGCCGTCACGCGCGAGCGCGAGCGCAATCTCGCGCCCCAGCCTTTTGGCGGAGCCGGTGACCAGCACAGTGCGGGTGGGGGCAGACATTCGCAGACAATCCGGACGAGATGGAAACAGCCCCAAGTTTAACGACCGCACTGGAGTCGCTGCTGCGCCAGGTCATCGCCGACGCAGACGGGTGGATCGGTTTTGATCGCTTCATGGCCATCGCCCTGTACACACCGGGGTTGGGGTATTACGCCCGTGATGCCGCGCAGTTCGGCCTGTTGCCTGCGGCCAATGGAGGGGCCGGCAGCGATTTTGTCACTGCGCCCGAGATGAGCCGGTTTTTCGGGCAGGCGCTGGCGGCGCAGGTCGGCCAGGCCCTGCTGGTGACCGGCACGCGCGAAATCTGGGAGTTCGGTGCCGGTTCGGGCGCATTGGCGGCGCAACTGCTTGGCGTGTTGGCCGGACAGGTCGACCGTTACACCATCGTCGATGTCTCCAGCAGCCTGCAGCAACACCAGCGCGAAACCCTGCACGCCTGGGGCGACAAGGTGCGCTGGGTCAGCAGCCTGCCGGCGCAACTGCAGGCCGTGGTGGTGGGCAACGAGGTGCTCGACGCCATGCCGGTGCGGCTTCTGGCACGGGTGTCTGGTGCCTGGCACGAGCGGGGTGTGGCCCTCGCTGGTGATGGGCAACTGGCGTGGGCCGATCGCCCCACGGCGCTGCGCCCGCCGCTGGAGGTGCCCGGCAGCCATGACTACCTGACCGAAATCCATCCGCAGGCCGAGGGTTTCGTGCGCATGCTGGCCGACCACCTCGCGCAGGGGGCCGTGTTCCTGATCGATTACGGGTTTTCCGAGCGCGAGTACTACCATGTGCAGCGCGAAACTGGCACCGTGATGTGCCATCGCGGCCATCGCATGGACAGCAACCCGTTGGCCGACGTTGGCCACAAGGACATCACGGCCCATGTCAATTTCACCGGCCTGGCCCTGGCAGCCCAGGATGTGGACGCGGACACGGGTCGGACGCCACCCGCAGCCGGCGCGTTCGGCGTGCTGGGTTACACCACGCAGGCGCGGTTCCTGATGAACTGCGG
>JANOUM010000524.1:0-3595 GCA_031416855.1 Rhodoferax sp.
GCGTGGGCGGCTACGGCGCGGTGCGGTTCATCCGGCGGATACCGGCCAACGCGGTGCGCAACGCGGTTCTCACCTGGGCCGTGGTGCTGACGATTTACGCCTTCTGGAAATATGGCTAGCGTCGACCGCATGAACCTGCACGAATCAGTGGCCGTCCTGCCCTGGAAGGACCACTGGGGCGAGCGCGGGGCGCAGCTGATGGCGCGCGACTACGCGATGTACGAGAACCTCGTCAGACAGCGGCCCGCGCGTGCACAGGGTTATCCGCGTGTCAGTTTGCCGGTAGCCGCAGCCTGCGGCTCGCCAGCGCCAGCCGAGTGATCCGCGCCCAGTCGCCCTGCGCCAGCGCATCGGCGGGTACCAACCAGGAGCCGCCCACACAGGCGACATTGGGCAATGCCAGGAACTCGGCAGCGTTGGCGGTGCTGATGCCGCCGGTCGGGCAAAAGCGCACGTCGCCAAAAGGTCCGCCCCAGGCCGTGAGCATGGCAAGACCACCCGCCTGCAGCGCCGGGAAGAACTTGAGTTCGGTCAACCCGTCCGCCTGGCACATCAGGATCTCGCTGCCGGTGGCGACACCCGGCAACAGCGGCAGGCCGGCATCCCGGCAGGCCTGGCCGATCGCGTGGGTATAACCGGGGCTCACCACAAAACGCGCACCGGCCATCGCGGCCGCCTGTGCATCTGCCGCGCTGCGCACCGTGCCCGCACCGACAACCGCCTGTGGCACATCACGCGCAATCGCTTCCAGGCAGGCCAGCGCTACCGGGGTGCGCAAGGTCACCTCCAGCATGCGCACGCCACCGACCACCAGCGCGCGGGCCATCGGCACCGCGTGGGCCAGGTCGTTCAACACGATCACCGGGATCACCGGGGCGTCCTGCATCACCTGCAGGGCGCTCAGGGCGGAATTCACAGCCATGTGCATGCTCCTTCTTCTGCGCACAGCGCATTGCGGCGCATGCTGGCGAACAACTCGCGCCCCATGCCCTGGCCATTGTCGTGCGCGAGTGCGTTCGGCATGGCCAGCACCTCGCGTGTATTCCATACCTCCTCGGCCACCAGGGCCTGCAGCGTGCCGGCTACTGCGTCGAGGCGCACCGCACCATATCGCCGTCACGCAGGCGCGCCAGCGGGCCGCCGGCCGCCGCTTCAGGCGACACATGGATCGCCGCCGGCACTTTGCCCGATGCACCACTCATGCGGCCGTCCGTCACCAACGCCACCCTGAAGCCCTTGCCCTGCAGCACGGCCAGCGGCGGCGTGAGTTTGTGCAGCTCGGGCATGCCGTTGGCGCACGGACCCTGCCAGCGCACCACACACACGACGTCACGGTCGAGTTCGCCGGCATCAAACGCCACGTGCAGCGCCTGCTGGGAATCGAACACCCGTGGCGGCGCCTGCACCACATGGCGATCGTCTGGCACCGCAGAAACCTTGATGACGCTGCGCCCGAGATTGCCCAGCAACAGCTTTAGGCCGCCACTGGCGCTGAAGGCCGCAGCGGCCGGCCGCACGACGGACGTGTCGCCCGACTGGCCGGCGGAGCGCCAGGACAGGCCACCGCCGGAGGTCGCACAGGGGATCTGCGTGAACTCGCGCAGCCCACCCGGCCGCACGGTCGACACGTCCGGGTGCATCAGCCCGGCGTCGAGCAATTCGCGGATCACGAATCCCGGGCCACCGGCGGCCTGGAACTGGTTGTCGTCCGCGCTGCCATTGGGATAGACCCGTGCCAGCAGCGGCACGACGTCGGACAGGGCCGAGAAGTCGTCCCAGTCGATCACGATACCGGCGGCGCGCGCCACCGCCACCCAATGGATCAGGTGGTTGGTGGAGCCGCCGGTGGCCAGCAGCGCCACCATGGCGTTGACGATGCAGCGCCGTCAAACATGTCATGCGACAGCGACACGGCCGTTGCCATGGCGATCACGTCGCGCGAGTACAGGCTCAGTTCCATCGCCGCCGTGCCCTGGGTCACGCCGTCGCACATCGCCGGCACGCCACCCGCCACCTGGGCCGTGGCGCCCAGGAGGCGGGCCTCGGCCTTGATCAGATCCGGGTAGTGCTCCAGCGGCGCATGGGCCGACAACATGTCGTTGAAGGCGTTGATGATCCCGATATTGGGAGCATGCACGGGCGTGAGGCTGTAGCGCACCTTGCGCGGCATTGCGGCGGCCTTGTCATCCTCGGGCATCGCGGCAAGCGCGTGGGCCAGGTTCGCACAACCCATGCGTTCGGTGCCCGGCTTGCGTTGGGCCATCGCATCGAGGCGGCGCAGGTAGGCAAAACGGAGATGGGCACTGCGCTGCAGGATGCGGGCGGTGACCGCGCCCACGGTGTCGTGAAGTTTCATCGGTTTTGGTAACCAAATTACATGCCGGATCGTACTCCCGATCGGCCGGCCCTGGCGTGCCGAAAGTTACCCCTTGGTTACCAAACCGCACCCGCTACCATGGGGCCCTACCGTGACCCTTTATCCCGGCCCAGCCCCCCGCCTACTGCTGCCCGTGCGCGATCCCGCGCCGATGCTGCGTCACACGCTGCAGCAGTGGGGTGGGCACTGCGACCTGTGGGTGTTCGCCTACGCCTCGCTGATCTGGCGCCCCGACTTCGACGTCGCCGAACAGCGGCTCGCCCAGGTGCACGGCTGGCACCGGGCGCTCAAGATGTGGAGCCGCGTCAACCGCGGCACGCCCGACTGCCCGGGCCTGGTGTTTGCGCTGCTGTCCGGCGGCAGTTGCCACGGCGCGGTGCTGCGGGTGCCACGACACGATGGCGAAGCCGTGCTGCACAAGTTGTGGGACCGCGAGATGGTGACCGGTGTGTACGATCCCAAGTGGTTGCACTGCCGCACCGCTTTGGGGCCGGTGCAGGCGCTGGCCTTCACCTTGTCGCGCACCAGCCCCAATTTCACCGGGGAACTGCCACCCGAGCGCTACCGGCATATCTTTGCCGCATCGCGTGGGCGTTATGGCACCACACTGGACTACGCCGACCAGACGCTGCGCTGCCTGCAGCAGCATGGCATTCACGACGCAGCCCTGCTGCGCCTGCTCACCCACGCGCCTTGAGACCGGCTGCCGGGCGCGGTTTCTATACTCGACCCATGACCTCCATCGCAGACATCCGAAAAAGTTACGAACACGCCGAACTGAGCGAAGACGCGTCGCATGCCGACCCGCTGAAGCAGTTTGCCCAATGGCTAGACGAAGCCATCCACGGCAAGCTGCCAGAGCCCAATGCGATGACCCTGGCCACGGTGGGCAGCGACCTGCGTCCCAGCACCCGGGTAGTGCTGATCAAGGGCTTCGATGCGCGAGGCATCGTCTGGTACACCAACTACGACAGCCGCAAAGGCCAGGAGCTGGCCGGCAACCCCTACGCCGCGCTCCAGTTCCACTGGGTGGAGATGGAGCGTGTGGTACGCATCGAAGGTGTGGTGGAAAAGGTTGACGCTGCCGCCAGCGACGCCTATTTTCACACCCGACCATTGGACTCGCGTATCGGCGCCTGGGCCTCGCCGCAATCACAGGTGATCTCCAGCCGCGCCGTACTGGTGGCCAACGCCGCGCGTTACGGCGCGAAGTTTCTG